>CALBCO010000236.1 GCA_937927265.1 uncultured Verrucomicrobiae bacterium
CGACGGTTACCTCATCTTCCGCAGTAAGGGGGACGCTGATGGTTTTTTGAGGGATGACTCTTTCGGTTTCTGAGGAATCTGGCAGGTGACGCCGCGCCAAGTCACCGTCGCCACGCTGGGGAAACGGCTGGGCTGGGACGCACACGTCCCCGCCAGTGGGGAGCAACTCGACAAACTGCTCGACGGCTAACCCCGCCCCCAGCAATTGCCAGTGCCCGACGGCACGACACCGGTCGCGCCGGCACCGGCAACCGAACCGCCCGAGTGGCGGACGCTGCACGTGCGCGGGCGGCGCGTCGAATGCACCCGCGACTTTGGGGCGGGGTATCTGGCGTTGGCGTTGTGGCGCCGACTGGGACGGCACACATTGCGGCGCGAGTTGCTCCCGGCCGGCCGGGAAGACCGGCTGTGGAAAGCGATCGTCTGTGCGTTGACCATCGCCCGTTTCGACGCCCAACCAAGTGAACTGGGCGTGGCCAAACGCTGGTATCAACGCACCGCGTTGGAAGACCTGTTGGGGTTGCCGCTGTGGCACACGCTGGAACAGTGGATGAAGAGCAAGAGGACTGGGCAGATGTGCGCGCCAGTTGCCGGACCAGATTGCGACGATCCAATCCTTGGAACTGCTATTGCCCGTGCGGCAAGGCGCGCGACTGGTCGAACTGCGCCTGCGGACCGCGGCCGAGCCGGCACGGCTGGTCGCTGAATGCCTGACGCGGTTGGGCATACCACGGCCCGTGCGCAGTCGGAAGGTTGAAAATGTAGTGGCGAAAACGACCCTTTGAAATGTCAACACCCCACAATCACCTGTCCAGACTGCGGAAGATGGGTCAATCGGACCGGATTCGCGACAACAGAAATGGTTCGGAGCAGTCACGGCAAACTCCGGCAGGCAGCGCAAAAGTCGTCCGAGGGCGCTGTCCGATTGGGCATAGTCCTGACCGGCCGAGAGCAAAAAGCGATATTGAGCACTTGCCCGATTTGCCCCAGTTACGAGAGGCATAACGAAACCCTCATCCAACCAGCGAGCCATGGGTGCCTGGACGGAAGTTTCATTCCGCGGCTGAATGGCCAGGTGCGGACCCTGTGGCGCAGATTTTATTGGCGGCTCCCGGTCCACGTGGACTACCGAGAGCCAACCTTTTGTTGACTTTCCAGACACTACCCAATTTCGGCATCGCTGATGCCGTTTCCTCTTGAGCTGACGATGAGAGACGGTCGCCAGTGCAACCTCGTCGTTGCTTGACCAGCGGTGGAACGACCGATACGCTGCGCGCATGAACATCCTTGGCCAGTGGTTGATGATCGGATGCGTGACGCTGGCGGCGAACGTGGCGAGGAACACGGCGCGTTTGTCGTTCGTTACCGGCTCGACGCGGACTGGTTGGAGGTGGCCATCGAGGAGATTGACGACGCGCTGCCGTCGTTGTGTTTTCCCACGCCGATTCAGTCCACGAGTCTCATGTTGCCGCGCGGTCCCGGCCAATGGTTGCGCCAGCCGTTACCGAAGTTTGCGCGGAAGATTCACCGGTTCGCCGGTCACGGATTGCGGATGCGCTGGGTTGGCGGAATGCTCGACGAAGCGGGCCGGCAGGGATGGATCGCCATTTTCCATCGTGGTCACGCCGATGCCGGGGTGATGCACGCCGGGCAATCGCTCGCGCCGGTGTGGTTGCGGTCGTTGAGCCAGTGGTGCGGCGAACGAGTGGTGCGTTACCGGCTGACCGGTGACGGGTACGTCGGCATGGCCAAGACGTTTCGCGGCTGGGCGAAGGAGAACGGGTTGTTTGTATCGCTGGCCGAGAAAGCCGAGAGCCGACCGCATCTGCGTCATTTGATTGGCGGGCAGAAACTGTCCATCCTGTTGGCGTTTCCGTTCCGGCAGGCGACGTATGACAATCAGTGGTTGCCGGCCCCGAAATGGGGCGCGGGCCGGTCGGATGGGCCGGTGGTGTTCACGACGTTCCGGCAGGCGCGGGAGATTTTGACCGATGCGCAACGAGCCGGTTGGCGGAAAGGTCTCGCGCAGTTGCCGGGGTGGTCGCGGGGCGGGTGGGACGATCAGTTCCCGGATTCGTGGCCGCCCGAGCCGTTGCTGGGCACGGTGGCGGAGTTCGAGGAGTTGGTCCGCACGCCGGATCCGTTCGTGGCCGGGTTGCTCGACAACTATGCGGATATTTACCCGCAATCGCCGAGTTTCCCGCGCGGCATCATTCGCCGGGCGGATGGCAGCCTGATGCGGGGCGGGATTTGGTCCGGCGGGCAATGTTATCTGCTGGACCACGATCAAGTGTTGCCGAAGGCCAAAGCGAACTGCGCGCGGTACGTTGCCCACGGCGTGCGCGGGATTTACTGCGACACCACAACAGCCGTGCAACTTTATGAGAATTGGGACCCGGCGCGCCGGATGACGCGGGCGCAGGACGAGGAACGTCGCGTGGCGTTGCTCCGGCATTTTCGGGATCAGGGGATGATCATCGGCAGTGAGGTCGGGTGCGATTTTGGCGTGCCGGTAATGGACTGGTCGCCTTCACCGCGCGCGCACGTGCCGGGCGAGAGTGTGCCGTTGTGGGCGCTGGTGTTTCACGACGCGCACGTCGGATTCAGCACGGCGTTGGGGTGCGACCCGCACGTCAATGAGTTGTTGGCGGAAGCCGACTGGGCGCAATTTCGGCAGGGGTTGTTGGCGTTGTTGGTGAATGGGTTGCACCTGGGGTTGGTGCGGATCACGGCGGCGAACTGGCCCCGGTTGCGACCGATGCTGACGGCGTCGCCGGAATTCAACGCGTGGACGACGCGGACCGGCGACGTGGAGATAGTCCATCATGAGTTTCTCGATGCCGTCCGGCAGGTGGAACGCGTGACGTTCGCCAACGGCGCGGCGGTCGTGGTCAACTTCGCCGACCAAGAACGCGCCGTGGGCACTCGGACCGTGCCGGCTGGCGGGTTTGTGGTGGAAGGATGAGTGAATGGTGAAAATCATGGGCGTGGTGGCGGGCTTGCTGATGGGGCCGCGCGTGCTGGCGGCGACGTTCTACGTGGATCCGGTCACCGGTGACGACGTGGCCCACAGTGGCCGGGCGGAAGACCAGGCTTGGCGAACCGTCGCGAAGGTGAATGGACAGTCGTTTGCGCCGGGCGATACCATCCTGTTCAAGCGGGACGGCATCTGGCGGGAGACGTTGTCCGTCCCATCCTCCGGCACAGCCGGCCACGTGATCACGTTCGGCGCCTACGGGGCCGGCGCCGACCCGGTGATCTCCGGGGCGGATGTCGTTACCGGACTGGTTCAGCAAACGTCGTATCGCTGGACCGCGCCATTGGCCGTCGAACCGGCGCAAGTGTTCGTGGACGGCACCCGCGGTTTGCGGGTTGCCACCACCAACGAAGTCACCGCCGACCGGTGCTGGCATTGGGCGGCAAACATTTTGACCGTTTATGGCTCGACCGAGTCGGTGCCGCCGGTGGTGGAGGCGAGCGTGCGCCCGTACTGCATTGTCGTGAACCAGAGCTACGTCGCGGTGGAGCATCTCACGGCGCAACGCGCGGCGTTTGCCGTCCTCAAACATGGGGCCACGGACGGGTTGACGGTGCGCCAATGCCATCTGACGGAAGCGTTTGTTTTCGGGTTGCACAGTGCCGAGGATGGCCCGCACAATCACGGGTTGATTGAGGGTTGTGAGATCAGCGATTGCGGTGGGTGCGGGTTGCAATTCGCGGGCCGGATGAGCGGCTGGGTTATCCGCGACAATCACATCCACCATTGCTGTCAGCTTCACGAGGGATTAGTCGGCGCGGCGCAGGCTTCCGATGGCGGGTATTGGCAGGAATGGTCGGCCGGGCTGAAATACTGGGCGGGCCCCGGCCGCGACGGCTACCTCGGCGCATTGACCATCGAACGCAACGTCGTCGAAGACTGCGGCCCGCAATTCGATGAGGGAACGGAGCCGCACAAACGGTCGTGCGGGATTTGGATTGATGAGAGTTTCCAACCGACCGCCCGGACGGTTATCCGCCGCAATCTGGTTCGCCGGAACCGCTCGAAGGGCATTTTCTTGGAGAAAGCCGACGACTGTGACGTATTCTCCAATCTCTGTTACCACAACGCCACCATCAAATTTACGGCCAATATTATGGTCGAAAGCAACATGAAACGGCCATGCCGCAACAACCGGATCTATCACAACACGTGCGTCGAGGGTTGGTGGGTGCTGGCCCTCAATTTCTACAAAGGCGCCAATCTCCACAGCAACGTCTTCCACAACAACATCGCCGTCAGCAGCAACCTCAACGCCAAGTGCAACCTCTACGTGGCTGTCGGCGCCACCAACGATGGGATCAACAGTTCCGGTAATGTTTTCACGCATAACTGTTTTGGGCCACAGCACACGATGTTCATCATCTGGGGCACGGGTCTGGCAACCTACGACGCGTGGGAGACGGCTTACGGCGGCCCCACCTTTTCGGTGCGGGCAAATCCGCTGTTCCGTGATGCCGCGAGTGGCGATTACCGGTTGCAGAGCGCCAGCCCGTGTCGGGGCACGGGCACGAATCTGACCGGGATCGTCGGCCAAGACTACAACGGGGTGCCGTTTGACCCGCAAGCTTCAAACTTCGGCGCGTATGCCGACCGCTTCCCTGCAAGACCCACCGCGCGCCCGGCGGTCGTGCCGAACCAATAACTTGTGGCTTCGCCACGTTCGGTTGTCCTCCCGACAATCCAAATCGCCCTGACGCGGCGCACTCCAAAACCGTTCGGCCCACTGGCGGGGCTAGTCCTCGGCGCGGCAGCGTCTTGGAGTGCGGTGCGGCGGCAGCACCG
>CALBCO010000237.1 GCA_937927265.1 uncultured Verrucomicrobiae bacterium
CACACCGGCGAGCGGGTCGTTCTTTCCTATCGGCGTGACGCCGGTGGCGGTGACGACCAACGGCGTGTTGGCGTGCACATTCACGGTGACCGTGGAAGACGGCACCGCGCCGACGATTCAGTGTGCCGGCAATATTGTGACGAATGCGCCGTTGGGAGCCAACGGAGTGGGGGTGAACTTTGCCGCACCCGTGGTCAATGACAACTGCCCCGGCGCGACAGCGGAGTGCGTGCCGTCATCGGGATCGTTCTTTCCGATTGGCACCAACACGGTGGTGTGCACGGCGACGGATGCGGCCGGTAATACGAACACCTGCAGTTTCGTGGTGATTGTGAACGAGACATTGCCGCCGCAACCGTGCGTGGTGACGTGTCCGTCGAACATCGTGGTGCGGACCGACGCGAGCGCGACGCAGTGCGGGATGGTGGTGAATTATCCGGCCCCGGTCAGCAGCGGCGATTGCGGCCAGGTGGCGAGCACACCGGCGAGCGGGTCGTTCTTTCCTATCGGCGTGACGCCGGTGGCGGTGACGACCAACGGCGTGTTGGCGTGCACATTCACGGTGACCGTGGAAGACGGCACCGCGCCGACGATTCGGTGTGCCGGCAACATCACGACCAATGCGCCGCAAGGCGCGGCCGGTGTGGTGGTGAACTTTGCCACCCCGGTCGTAGATGACAACTGCCCGGGAGCGACAGCGCAATGCAATCCAGCCTCAGGTTCATTCTTCCCGGTGGGTGTCACCATAGTGACTTGCACGGCGACGGATGCCGCCGGGAACCAGCGGCAATGCACCTTTACCGTGACGGTGCGTGAGACCGGCGGGTTGGACAGCATTGCCGGATTGCGCGCGGCGGTGGCGGAGTTGCCGTTGCCGTCGAACAAGAAGCGGTCGTTGCTGGGATTGCTCGACACCGCCCAAAAGTTGGCGGATCGCGGTCGAAATCGGGCCGTGGTGGGGCTGCTGCGGGCGTTTCAAGTGCAAGTGCTGATGCTGAGTCGGCGGGGACAGTTGGATGCCGCCACGGCTCAGGAACTGATCGATGCCGCCGCAGCGTTGGCGCAGCAGTACAGCGGGTTGTCAGGGTTTGGCCTGACATTGGGCAGCCGGTAAAAAGCGCGCGCTCGTGACGGTTTGGTGACAGCGAGTGACAGCGCGGTGACAGCCCGATGAAATCAAACGCAAGTGATTGATGGCCAGCAGCCAACCGGGACGAGGGAAAAGTCGGAATCCCGCACCCGGTTGGCGGGCCAGCGGGAGAAGTCCGGGCCAGATTCTGGCAAAGTCGGGCCGCATTAGAAAAAGATCTGCGGTGATGGACGCGAGATCTAAACACAACAACAACCAACCACAGGAGGAAAAACGATGAAGGAACGTAAAACCAGTAGCCTGCTCGTGGCGGTGGCCATGACCATCGCCGCGTCAGCGCAGGCCGGCCAACAGTCTGAACCGGCCGGATATTATCATGTCACAGTGCCGCCCAACTCGGACGGCATTATCGCAGTGCCGCTGGACGACCAAGTCAGTTATCAAGGCGTTGTCCAGTCAGTGGCCGGCAACGTGATTACGGTCAGCGGTAGTCCGTTTGTCGCGGGTCAATACACCAACGGTCTGTCGTACGTGCGGTTTGTCAGTGGCGCCAATGTTGGATTGTGGGCGACCATTACCAACAACACGGCAAACACGCTGACGGTGCAGACGACCGACCCGGCAGTCGTGAGTAACATTGCCGCGGGTCACCGTTTCGTCATCCAGGCGCATGCGACATTGGCGAGCGTGTTTCCGCCAGCCGACGCGGGCAAGTCGTTCATTGCTTCGCTCGGTACGTCGGGCGCGCAGCGGCGGACGGAAGTGGTCGTGCTGGATCATGACGGCCAGAAGATCAACCGGTCGGCCGCCAGCGGCGGCGTATATTATTACTTCAACGGCTGGCGGCAGGCGATCACGGGCAATCCTTTAGCTGGCAACACCGTGTTGCCACCGCAACGGCCGTTTATCTTGCGCAACCGCAACAACCCAACGACGTCGCTGACGTTCCAGAAGGTGCTGACGCCGTATCCGTGGGTGCTGGGCGCGCCGGCAGTGGCTGGCACGGTCAAAAACGACAACCTGCTGGCGACTGGTCAACTCGGCAAGCTCACGCTGGACGAGTTGGATCTGGTCGGCACCGGGGCCTTTACCCCGAGCGCCGGTACGTCTGGGGCGCAACGCAAGGATGAATTGCTGGTGTTCGACAATGCCGCGAGTGGGATCAACAAGGGCGCGGCGGCGATCTACTACTGCACCAAGGAGACCACCGGCTCGCCGAACCATAGCAACGCCATTCAGTGGCGGCAGGCCACGACCGGCAATCCCATCGTCACGCACACGCCGTTGATTGACGCGGCGACCGGGTTTGTCATTCGGCGCGCGGCACAGGCCAGCACGCAAACGAACAACTGGGTGAACGCGCCCGGGAACTAACCCACGAAGATCTAAAACAACAAAACGAAAGGAAAACACGAACATGAAACCAATGAACTGCAAAACCAAATTAGGATTGATCCTGCTGGTCCTCGGCCTCGCCGCGGCGCCCCAGGCGCCGGCCTCGGTCACCCTGCAGGTGGGCATGGCCAACATCTATGAGGCGGATGGGCTGACCCTCGCGAATGGGATCGCAACGTACATTGTGGATCGGGACGGGGATGGCATTGGCGATCTAACCATGGCCACGACGTTCCTGCCGGACCCTGATGATTTGATCATCGGGAAAGAACTGATTATTGACGGCGAGGTCGGAACGACGTTGGCCCCGTTCGAGCTGACCGGGACGTTGAACGCGGGCGACAAGATCTGGATGGTCTGGTATCCGGGGTTGACGCTGGCGGCGACCGCGCCAGGCGAGAATCAGCCCTATGGCGTGTTCCGCACGGATGATACCCCGATGTACAGCGACATTCCGTTTGTGGTGCCGTTGGATGGCACGTGGAATCTCTTTGCGTACACGATCAATGCCCTTGGCGAACTGAACGAGAACACGTTTGTCGCGAACCTGATGACTGTGCCCGAACCGTCGAGCGCGATGTTGGTCGTGCTCGGCCTGTTAGGGTTCCGCGGGATCGCCCGGCGGCGCCGCGTGGCCTAACCCCCCGCCAATCACAAGGAGAACTCACTCATGAACAAATCCTCATTCCTCACCCTCGCGTTGAGCGGGGCGGTGGCTTGGAGCGGCTGGAGCCGCGCCGACGCGGCCACGATCAATGTGACAAGCCCCATCGAACAAAGCACGGTCTGGACAGCCGACAATCAATACGTGTTGGGCGACATTATCTTCGTCCGCAGTAATGCGACGTTGACGATTGAAGCCGGTACGGTGATTCGCGGCAAGAAGGACGCTGACACGCCAGGCGAAAACAATCCGGGGACGTTGCTCGTCACGCGTGGCGCGAAGATCAAGGCGCTCGGCACCGAAGACAAGCCGATCATCTTCACCGACATGAACGATGACAACTATCCCGGTGGTCCGAAGAGCAACCCCGGTTACAACAGCTACACCAACCTCGTGGCGCAATGGGGCGGGTTAGCGATGTGCGGGCGCACTTACGTGGCTAAAGGCACCGGGAGTGGTCCAAGTGCCACAGCGTTTGTGCAGTTGGAAGGCTTGACTGCGCTCGGCGCTAACGGGCTGTACGGTGGCGGCGATGATGATGACGACAGTGGCATCCTGAAGTATGTGTCCGTCCGCTATGCCGGTTTCGGCTTGGCGGCGAACAACGAGTTGAACGGGGTCAGTATGGGCGGTGTGGGCCGGGAAACCGTGCTCGATCACGTCGAGGTTTTCAATAATCTCGATGATGGCTTCGAGTTCTTCGGCGGCACTGTCAATGGCAAGTACTTGGTCGTGTGGAACAGTGGCGACGATAGCTTTGACTTTGATGAAGGCTATCGTGGTAAGTTGCAGTTTCTGTTCGCGGTCCAGGGCGATTGCGGCGGTTCGAAGGTCGGCAGCGGCATCAGCGACCGCGGGTTGGAAATTGACGGTGGCAACAGCCCCGACAATAGCCAACCGTTCGCCATGTGGCGGGTCTATAACATGACCGTCGTGGGCAAGGGCAACAACCAGGGCTATGACAAGTACGAGGGGAACGTCGCATTGTACATACGCGATAATGGGTCGCCTCAAGTCTATAACAGTGTGTTTATGGACTTTGGCGGGTTTGCCATTCATGCGGAAAATGAGGGATCACCCACGGTCGGCGACACCAGCAAGACCAACGTGGTCCAGCGGTTCGCCACCCCGGCCAGCAGTTGGCCGTACGATGGCGGTGTGCTCTATCGGGCGCAGGACACGAACAGCTACCAAGCCGCGCTGGTGGGGAACGTGTTCTATAGCTTTGGCAAGGGCATGCAAGCGATTACCGTGGCGGACAAACAGGCGAATGCGGCAAGCGATTCGAGCACCTGCCCGGATACCGTGAACACGACCAACCTGTTCACCATGGCCTCGGTCACGCTCAACATCACGAACCCGGCGGCGTCGCCGATTGTGAGTTGGACCCGCAATGCGCCAGCTGGCAATCGGCCAGGCAACGTCACCTCGATCCTGCCGTTGGCGGCCAACGACGCCACCAACAGCCCGGTCGCAGCACCGGCAGACGGGTTCTTCACTCCGGTCAGTTACCGTGGAGCGTTTAGCACCACCAACAACTGGCTGGCGAATTGGTCCACGGTCTGGGCGAATAACCTGACGCCGAACACGCACGTCAATCCAACTGCGCCGGCCATCAGTGTGGCAATCGTCTCCAATCAGGCGCAGATCACCGCTCACAGCACGGCCAGCGGCATCGAGTACTGCCTCGAGTCGTCCTACGACCTGAAACACTGGCACCCGATCACGCTGTTTACGGGTACCGGAAGCGATGTCGTGCTGACTGACACCAGCCCGCTGGTCAATACGGTGCAATACCGAGTCGTGGTCCCGTAACCAACATGTCACACGGCTGATGTCAGGGTGTAACGGGACATCGGCACTCTCCGTGGGAGGCGGACGCCTGCAGGGGTCCGCCTCCCGCAGCGTTGGGCGCGGGAAACAAGTGAATGATCATGGAAAACCTTCGTACCTTTTTTTTTATCATCGTCATCCTGTGGGCAGGGCCGGTCGGAGCGGTGACACAATCGCGCACACCCTTGGCTTGGGCCTTCGACTTTGCCAGCGCACTCCACATGGACCTCGTGGATCAAAGCAAAGCGCAGGAAAAAATCATCGCGGATGCTGTCGCGTTAGGCCAACTGGAATTGGCGAGCGACTGGGTGTCCCAAATCCGTACCTGGCGACAGGGGACAGCGTGGATTACCCTTGCGCAAGGTTGGTTGGCGCGGGGCCGCGTGGCGGAGGCCGTTGCTGCGTTGCGAAGGGCGGAGCAATTCCGCACGGCTTATCGGCAGGATTGGCAAGGCGCGCGCGTGGCGGCCCACCTGGAACGGACATTTCTTCGGTATGGATCGTTGCTGGCCGGCCAGGAGACAGCGATTACCACCCTGCCGGTCGTGGCGGCAGCGGACACGAACCGACTGGAGCAAGTGCTTGCGCAAATGCAGGCAGCTGAGGTCGGAGCGGATTTTGACACGCGCTGTGCGCTCGTTGATCGGTATTTTGACTTGGCGGCCAATCCGCTTTGGGCGGGCGCGCCTGCACGTCGGAGCGAGGCGTTGGCCGGTGTGCGGCGCGTGACGGCGCTTTTGCCAGTGCTCAAACAAGCGGAGATTGTGCCGGAGCTTGCTGCTCAATACCGAATGAACGGAGAGCGGGAGACGGCCCAGGACGTTTTGAACAGCTTGGAACAAACATTGGTCATCGCGCGTTTGGAGGACCATCAGCAAGTGGCAACGTTCGCGCGTTTGGCCCGCCAGCACGCAATTTTGGGCGATCGGGGCGAAGCGGACGGATTGCTGAAGCAGGCACGAGACATACTTGCGAACACCGATCCGTTTGAACGACCGGCAGCGGCGGCGCTGCTCGCCGAAGCGTATGTGGAATTAGGGGAGACGGCCTCGGCGTGGGAGTTCTATCGGCACGCACTCATGACGGCGTCGGGCTACGTCAACGCGCGGCCGCGCGTGTTGGCCGTGGTGGACGTTTGCCGCTCCGTGGCCCGACAACGGCTGGAGTTTGGAGAGGCTGATCAGGAACTGCTACGTCAACTTCGGGAGGGATTACGCGAACCATGGTAACGGGGAGAATGGGGTTGGGGCGTTGGTCGCTCGCGCTCGTGCTCGCCGCATGGCCCGTGACGGCGCTCTCCCAGTCGGAAACCGGTAGTGTGCGCGGCACGGTTGTAGATGCGGATACGGGGGCGCCATTGAATCGCGCTCGGGTTTCGATTTTGGAAGCGTTGTTGGTGACGCATACAACTGCTGAGGGGAGTTTTGTTTTCGCGCAGGTGCCGGCGGGCCGCTACACGTTGTCGTTCAGCAAGGATGGCTACAACCCGAAGGCCGAGGCGGAGGTGGCAGTGGCGGCAGGAGAGATGACCGAATTGCGCGTTGGCCTGGAGCCGGAAGTCTTCGAGTTGGAAGAGTTCACTGTCCGCGGCCTGGCGTTAGGGGGCGGCACCGAGCTGGCTTTGTTGGAATTGCGCCAAGAAGCGCCGCAGTTGCAGGACCTTGTCAGCGCCGAACTTATCAGCAAAGCCGGTAAAAGCACTGCGGCCGATGCGCTCAAACTCGTCGTTGGCACTTCGGTCCAAGACGGCAAATACGTTGTGGTGCGCGGGTTGTCCGACCGCTACACCGTGACCACACTCAACAACGTTCGCCTGCCCACCGCCGACGCCGACAAGCGCGCGGTGCAACTCGACCAATACCCGGCGGGCATGATCGAAAGCATTGCAGTCAATAAGACTTTTACGCCCGATATTCCCGGCGACGCTACAGGCGGCAGCGTCAATATCAAAACGAAAGGTGTACCGGATAAGTTCTTCACTACGGTGTCGGGCGCTGTGGAATACAACACCCAGGCAACGGGCAACCCGAATTTCCTGTCGTACAAGGGTGACGGTGTTGAGCCGTTTGCGGTGGCCGGTTCCGAGCGGGACCTGCCGATTAGTGGCAAGGAGCTGAAATCGTTGACGGGAACGGCGCTCGATGCAGCCACGCGATCGTTTCAGCCGGTGATTGGCACGAGTGAAAAGACGGTCGGCCCGAACTACAGCGGTTCATTTTCAGCGGGTGATCGGTTGACGTTGGGCGGCCAGCATACTCTGGGCTGGATGGCCAGCTATAGCTACCGGCAAAAATATTCGTTTTACGAAGACGGCGAACGCAACTTGGTGTTCGGCAGCAGTGAGGGCAGCCCGTTGGTCAGTCGTAGCTATACGGATACCCGTGGGGTGGACGAGGTGTTGTGGGGCGCAATGGCGACCCTTGGGTACCAGTATGGTGAGGATCACAAGATTAGTCTGACGGGTATCTACAACAAGACCGGCCGTGATGAAGCGCGGCTGCTGGTCAGCACCTATAATCCTTATTTTACTGAATACAGCGAGGTGCTGCGCTATCAGGAACGCGAGGTGATTTCGCTGCAACTGGAGGGCGATCACCGGTTTCGATTTTTGAACGATACGCGCTTCGATTGGGGGGGCGCCTACAACGAATCCACGCAAGAAGAGCCAGACTTTCGAGTGATCCGTACACAGAAAAATAACGCCACGGGTCGCTTCACGATCGGGGGGGCAAACTTCGATGATCCCCGTCGCATCTTTCGGGTCATTGAAGAGGACAACTTAACCGGTCGCATGAATCTGTCCATCCCGTTTCCCACATGGAATCGGACGGACGGCAAAATCAAATTGGGCGTGGCGAGTGATGTCACTCATCGTGATTACCGGCAAGACACATTTTTCTATACTTGGGGTGGGGCCACTAGCATCACGAATGGAAGCTACCTCTTCTACCCATCACCCTACGAGAATATCAACCCCGGCGACCTTTGGAGTGATGTATTTTTGCGTTCCTACCGTATCGGCTACGCCGCCAACGGCGAACGGTTGTGGTTGTTGACCTACTACAACGATGTGGACGTGAATTACACCGGCGACCAGCGGATCGAGGCGGCGTACGGCATGATGGAGCTGCCGCTGTTCGACAAACTCAAAATCGTCGGAGGCGCGCGCGTTGAATCCACTGACTTGCAAGTCAATATCCTCGAGGACCGAGTCAGCATTCCCGTCGTCAACGAATGGGGCGATAGTTATTTTATTTACATCACGGGCGAGGAAGCCAGCACCCGGCTGGAACAAACGGATGTTTTGCCGGCCCTCGGTGTGATTTGGGAGCCGATCACCAACCTGTTTGTTCGTGCCTTTTACGGTCGGACGTTGGCCCGACCCACCTTCCGTGAACTCTCGCCGGCGGTTTCCTACGACTTCATTGGCGGCGATACCTTCATTGGCAACAATAACCTGACTATCTCCCAAATCGAAAATCTCGACTTCCGAATCGAATGGTTCCGCCGCCCCGGCGACGTCATCGCGGCTGGCGTGTTTTACAAGGAAATCACTGACCCGATCGAACGCGTCGCCTTCAATATCTCCGGCGGTGACCGTTATGTTCGCGCCGTCAACTACCCCCTGGGGCGCGTCCGCGGAGTCGAGGCCGAACTGCGCCAGCGGCTCGATCTTTTTCACGACGTGCTCAAAGATTTCTCCATTGGCTTTAATGCCAGTTATATCGAATCCGCGGTGGAACTGCCCGCCGATGAAGCCCGGCGACTCAGCAATGCACTGACGGAAATCGAGGACCGCCCGCTGTTTGGCCAACCCGAATACCTGTTGAATGCAAGTATCCTCTATGACAATACCCGATGGGGTACTTCCGTTGGCCTGTTTTACAATTACACCGGCAAGGTGCTTGTCTCCGGGCAATCCTTCACAGACCGATACGTCCCCAATCTGTACGAAATGCCGGTTGAATCTTTGGACCTATCGGTGGATCAGCGGATTGGCAAACATTGGAAAATCAGTTTTCGTGTCAAAAATCTCACCAACCCTCTGATTCAGCGCGCCTACATTGTGAGTTGGCTCGATGAACCGACCCTCGAGTCCTCCTACCGGCGCGGTTTGGACTATCAACTCGGTGCGACTTACTCATGGTAAACGACATTGTTAACAAATCGTCACAGAACCGTCGCGGCTTTGTCACCAAGACCGGGTTCACTGGCGCCACGTAAATCACACACAGATATGAAATCTTTTTTGTCAAAATGGATGATGGCGACGGTACTGATTTTACCGTTGATTGGGCAGCCTGTGCAGGCAGAAGAATCGGCCACAACAGCACCGCTGCCCGCGGTGGAAGCTACCCGGCTCGCCCTCTCTAAATGGATCGAGACCCAGCAAATCATCTCCAAAGAACGCCGCGAATGGCAACAAGCCCGCGAAATTCTCCAGGCCCGCTGTGAAGTGGTCAAAAACGAATCCGCCGCACTGCGAGAGAAAATCAAGGCCGCCGAGGGGGTCATGACCGAAGCCCACCAAAAGAAAGCTGAACTCATTGCCCAAAACGAACAACTCAAGACCAGTGCCGCCCAGTTGGCCACCACCGTCACCGCCTACGAACAACAGATTCGCCACTTGCACTTACGCCTGCCGGAACCGCTCCAACAACGACTCGCACCCCTGTTTCAGCGCATTCCGGAAAACCCGGCTCAGACCCGCGTTTCCATTGCCGAGCGCTACCAAAACGTGCTCGGCATCCTGAACGAGATCAACAAGGCCAACAACGAAATCACGGTTGCCTACGAGGTCCGCACCTTGGCGGATGATAAACCGGCCGAGGTGAAGACGATCTACGTTGGCTTGGCACAGGCGTACTACGTGAGTGCCCGCGGTGAAGCGGGTATTGGCCGCCCCGGCGATCAAGGTTGGGTCTGGCAACCGGCCAACAGGGAAAGCCGTAACGTCCTGTTAGCTCTGGAAATTCTACAAAATAAACACAGTCCGGCTTTCGTGCCGCTTCCGGTGAAAATCCCATGAAGAACATTCTCACCCGCTATAGTTTGACAACCATCGCAACTTTTGCGTTGGCCTTGGGGCCTTGTGCACTGGCTCAGGACGCCGCAACCCAACTGGGCAACGCGCGCCGCCTTGCCCAGCAAGAATTGGAAAGTTCGCTCAAGGAGCTCGCCACCCTGCGCGAACAGATTGCCGCCGAAAAATTACCGCTTGCACAGCAGCTCGATCAACTGGAAGAAGAACTCACCAAACTGCGTCGCGAGCATGAACGCGTCTCGCGCATCGTGGATGGCAGCAACCTCGAACTGGCCAACCTCAAGGCGGAAATGAAAGCCCGGCACGACGAATTGACCTACATCGGTAACCTTCTCGATGAATACGCACGCACCTTCGAATCAAAAGTTAGTGCGCCCGAATTGCAACACTACGGCCATGCCATCACTGCGGCCAAGCAGGCCAGTGAAAACACCACCTTGACTCTCACTGAAAAATTCGCTGCGCAACTGACGTTCGTCGAAACCAGTCTCCAGCGGTTGTTCAAGGTCATCGGCGGGATGCGTTTTCCCGGTCAGGGCGTAGACCCCCAGGGCAATGTCGTGAGGGGGCAATTTGCCATCATTGGCCCGGTGGCCCTGTTCGGCGCAGCCAACGATGGGTTGGCCGGTGTCGCTATTCCTCAAACCGAATCGCCCAACCCGCTCATTCGCCCGCTGACTGGCGCCCTCCAACAAGGCTTGGCTGCTCTTATCGCCACCGGCGAAGGATTATTGCCGCTCGACCCAAGCCGCGGTGGCGCGCTTCAGGCGCTCGTCCAAAAAGTCAGTCTCATCCACATTTTCAAAAAAGGTGGTCCAATCATGTGGCCGTTGCTCTTCTGCTCCATTCTCGCGCTCGGGACTGTGATTGAACGGCTCATTTTCCTCGTGCTGGAACAACGCCGACGCGATTGGAAAACCCTGCAGACCTTGCTCGATGCTGTGGCGCAGGGCGATGTCGAAGGGGCAATCCGCATTGGCAACCAGTCGCAATTCTTTGTCGTCAAAGCTCTGACCTACGCGCTTGTTCATCGCGAGAAATCACTGGCGAACGCATTGTTGTACTCGCAGCAACAAGAGCTCAAGCGCTACCGGCGCGGTATTCCCATCTTGGATACCATCATCACGTTGGCTCCGTTGCTTGGCTTGCTCGGCACCGTGACCGGTATGATGGGGTCATTCTCGCTGATCGGTGGCGAGCTCAGCGCGCCCGGCGCCATCACCGGCGGTATCGCCGAGGCGTTGATCGCCACCGCGTGCGGTTTGGGTATTGCCATCCTTTGCTTGATTCCGTTTAACTTCCTCAATGCCCGCATGGAAGACGCCCGGCATGAAATGGAAGCTGCAGCCACCCAGTTGGAGTTGTTACTCAAACCGCAGACCAGTGTGGTGGCGGCCATCGCGCACGCCCAACATCCGGCCGAACCTGTGCCGGCAGGAGTCTGATCATGCACGGCGGCGGCGGCGGCGGCAAAAAGGCGCGGATTGAGATCATTCCGCT
>CALBCO010000238.1 GCA_937927265.1 uncultured Verrucomicrobiae bacterium
TAACCGGACGATCGTCCGGTTATAGGCGCGGAACGGCGGCAAGAAGTTTTTTAGTGTAGTCGTGCTGGGGCGCCGCGTAAATCTGTTCCGCAGACGCCGCCTCGACAATCTTGCCATAGTACATCACCAACACGCGGTCGCTGATGTGCTCGATCACCGCCAAATCGTGCGCGATGAACAAAAAAGTCAACTTGAATTGCTCTTGCAAGTCTTGCAGCAAGTTGATGATTTGCGCCTGCACGCTCACATCGAGCGCGCTGACCGGTTCGTCGCAGACGATGAACTTTGGTTGGACCGCCAACGCCCGCGCAATGCCGATGCGCTGTCGCTGGCCGCCGCTAAACTCATGCGGATAGCGGTGGGCATGGTCGGGCGACAACCCCACCGATCGCAATAATTCCGCCACGCGGTCGCGTTCCTCCTGCCGGCTACCACAAAGCCGATGAACGCGTAACGGCTCGCCGACGATGGCGCCGACGGTCATGCGCGGATTGAGCGAGCCGACCGGATCCTGAAAGATCATTTGCGCTTGCCGGCGGAATGCCAAGGTTTCCCACTCGGCAACGTTTTGCCCTTGAAACCTGATTTCCCCGGCAGTCGGTTCGTACAATCGGATAATCGTCCGCCCCAACGTTGTCTTGCCGCAACCGGATTCTCCGACAAGGCCGATCGTCTCGCCCTCGTTGATGGTGAAACTGACCCCGTCCACTGCTTTCACCCAGCCCACCGGACGTTGCAGAAGCCCGGCCCGAATCGGGAAATGCATTTTGAGGTCGGTGACTTCGAGAAGAGTGCCTGAGTGCATAAGTACCTAGGTCCCAGCAGAGCTGTTCCAGTAGGGACAGCGGACACGTCCGTCAATCAGTTCCGGCTCCGGATCCCGGGCGCAGTCCGGTTGGGCAATCGAGCACCGCGGCTGAAACTTGCAGCCTGCCGGCAGCCGTGCGGCGTTCGGGACGGCGCCGGGAATGGATTGCAACCGGTCACGTCGCGTACCGAGTTTAGGAATGGACCGTAGTAATGCCCGAGTGTACGGATGCCGGGGTTGTCGGAACAGTTCGGCGGCCGGCGCATATTCGACGATGCGACCGGCGTACATGACGGCGACGTTGTCCGCAAGGCCGCCGACGATGCCGAGGTTGTGGGTGATGAGCAAGATGCTCATTTCGAGTTTCGCTTTGAGTTCCTTGAGCAGGTCAAGGATTTGCGCTTGGATCGTCACGTCGAGCGCAGTGGTCGGTTCGTCGGCCACAAGCAGGTCCGGTTGGCATGCCAGGGCCATCGCAATCATCACCCGTTGTTGTTGTCCCCCGCTGAGTTGGTGCGGGTAGTCCCACAAGCGTCGTTCTGGTTCGGGAATGTGTACAAGTTGAAGTAACCGCACGACTTCCGCATTGGTTGCCATGTTGGGACGGTGGAGCTGGAGCGCTTCTTTGATTTGGTTGCCGATGCGGAAGACCGGGTTCAACGACGTGGCTGGTTCCTGAAAGATGTAGGAGATTTTTGCGCCTCGGATCGCCCGCAGCCGGTTACGGTTCATTTGGAGAACGTCCTCGTTATCGAGGATAATCTCGCCGCCCTTGTAAACACCGGGCGGGGTGGCGACCAGCTTGGTCAGCGCCAGCGCCGTTACGCTCTTGCCGCAACCGGATTCGCCCACGAGCGCCAACGTCTCGCCGCGGTTCACGGAAAACGACACGCCGTCCACCGCGCGGACTTCGCCTTCGTCGGTGAAGAAACTCACACGCAGGTCACGGACGTTGAGGAGAGTGGCTGAGTGCATAAGTGCTTAAGTGCCTATGTGCCTAAGTTGCGGTTACAGAACTCCGCCGGAAAATCGAGTTGCTCGGAAGCTGTCTCGCGGACTTGATAGGTGACCGTGTGGGAATCAAGATAGCCAATCAGACTGGCAATGGTTTGGGAGGCTTTTTCGGCTTGGGTTTTCGTGGCCTGGAACTGCGCGGGCCTGATGTAGCGTTGGTCGGGTGCGACATAAAGCTGGCTACGGACTTCACCGGCCGAATCTTTGGCAATGTCGAGAAAGCGGACCCACTCCTTGCGGGTCCACCGTTCAAAGCCTTCCGCGATATTGGACATCACTGAAACCGCGGCGCGGCGGATTTGTCGGACCAGCTCAAAATCCTTGACGGACTCGGGTTGTTGGGTGAAATCGCACACTGCATTGGTCAGCCCGTGCGCCTCCTGCCAACAGATCAAATCTTCAAATCGCTCAACTTTCATTGTGGTTCCTTATGCACTGAAGCACTGAGGCACTTTCCCGCTCATGCGGTCTTCGCCTCCGCGGTGCGGAGTTTCGGGTCAAGGGCGTCGCGCAACGCGTCGCCGAAAAGATTGAACGCGAGCACGATGAAGAACATTGCTGTAGTCGCGCCAGCCAATTCCCACCAGTGGCCTTGCCAGAGCCGAAGTTTGGCGTCGCTGATCATGATCCCCCAACTCGGTTCGCCCTGGACGCCAACACCGAGGTAACTCAGCACGACCTCGGTGAGAATCGCGCCGGGGAAACGCAGGCTAAAGCTGATGATGACCAGGTGCAACACGTTCGGCAGGATATGTCGGAACATGATTGCCCAATCGCTGACGCCAATCACTCGCGCGGCGAGGACGTATTGCCGGTCACGGTGTTTTATGTATTCGCCGCGAATCAATCGGCAGAGGCCAACCCAGGTGGTCAGCCCGATTCCCAAACAGACGCCCAGTAGTCCTTTGCCAACAACGATGGCGATGGCCAAAATGAATAGCAATCCCGGTATCGAATCGAATACGGTGTAGAGCCAGACGATGAGGTCATCCACTCGTTTGCCGAAGTAACCCGCCAGCGCGCCGAGCAGAACTGCAATCGGAATCGCAATCAACGACGTGAGGATGCCGACCTCGAACGCGATGCGCGTGCCTTGGACGACTTGACGGAAGACGTCCCGGCCGAGTGAATCCGTGCCCAACGGGTGTCGCCACGATGGTTGAGCGAAGCGACTTTCGAACTCGACGACTTTGTAAGGCGGCGTTTGTTGACGGAGCCGGTAGAACCAATAAACGCCCTCCGCGTACACTGCGACAAGCGCGTAAAACACAATAATGCCAAGGCAGACCATCGCCAGCCGGTTGCGGCGGAGTTGCTGCCAAGCAGTGGTCCACAATGAAGCGGAAGCGAGGGGCATGGGAGGAGAGTGCATAAGTGCCTAAGTGGCTAAGTGACTAAGCGCAGAAGTGCATGGGTGCATAAGTGCATAAGTGGCACAGAACATTGCGGTTCGTGCCCCTCGATACTTAGGCACACCCCCTCTTAGGCACTCAGGCACTGTCTGTTCTTTCATCGCAGTTTGATCCTGGGGTCCACCAGCGCGTAGCAAATATCCGTCAACAGACTGGCAAACACGTAAAGCACCGAACCGACAAACACCACCGCTTTGATGACCGGATAATCCGCCGAGTTGATGGCCTCGACGCTCAGGTAACCGAGGCCGGGAATGCCGAAAAAGTTTTCCAAGAGCAAGTTCCCGGTGTAGAGGAAGGGAATCGAGAGCACGACGCTGGTCAGAATCGGAATCATCGCGTTTTTGAGGACGTGCTTGAACAACACACTGCGTTGGGTGCAACCCTTGGCAAACGCAGTACGCACGTAGTCTTGATACATCTCGTCGAGCATCACGGTCCGGTAGAAGCGCACACCGCTGCCGAGACCGCTCACGACACCAATGATCACAGGCAACAGAAGGTATTTCGCCGTCTCGTAGCCCCAGATCGGAAACATTCCCGCCCGGTAGGCCAACAGGTATTGCCCGACGAGGATGTACACGAGGTAGCTGATGCTCATTCCGATCACTGCGAGCACGACGATACTACGGTCGAGCCACGTGTTCCGGTAATAGGCGGCCACCAGCGCGATGCCGATAGCCAACAGGAGGTCAATCAAGAAGATTGGCACCGTCAACGACAACGACGGAAGGATACCATTGAGAATCAGCGTGGAGATCTTTTGGTTCGTTGCGTACGACCGGCCAAAGTCGAGTGTCACAATTTGCCACAGATAATGGCTAAACTGTTGGTACAACGGTCCAGACAAGCCGAGGCGTTCTTGCAAGGCGGCAATTTCCTCCGGGGAAGCGTGTTTGCCCAGCATCTGCGACGCCGCATTCCAACCGACAACGTTGAAGAGGATGAACGTCACCAGCGCCACTCCGAACACGACCGGAATGACGTACAAGACGCGGCGGATGATGTAGGCCATCATGGGTGCCGCTCCACCTTGTAAAACTTCATGTTCGGGTATGGGAAATCAGAGGGTTTGAAGTTTTTCAGCCACGGTTGGAACAAGCCGAACGACAAGGGATGCGTCAGAAAAATCCACGGGCAATCCTCCACTACGAGGCCGGCCATGCGCTGGTAAATCGCCGTGCGTTCCGGGCTGTCTTGCATCACGCGGATTTGTTCGTAGAGGCGGTCAAATTCGGGGTTGGCGTAGTTGCAGTGGTTCGGGCCAGGCGAAGCGTTTTTGCTGTAGAACAGTTGGAGAAAATTTTCCGCATCCGGATAATCAATGAGCCAGCCCAACTGAAACATCTGCGCTTGACGCCGTTCGAGCTTTTTCAGAAACTCCGGCCAGTTGTTGTAGCTCGGTTTTAATTCAACCCCGATTCGGTCGAAGAAACTCGCCAGCAAATCCGCCGCCTGCCGGGTTTCCGGGTCGCTGGCGTTGCCGATCTCCATTGTCAGGGTCAACCGACTGCCCGTTTGCGGGTCTTTACCGCCGGGGTAACCGGCTTCAACCAGCAACCGGCGCGCGCGGTCGAGATCAAACTTGTACGGTGACGGCTGTGCTGGGTCGTAGCCAGCCACGCCGGGCGGGATCGGTCCGGTCGCGGGCACCATTCGGTGGTTGTAGAATGCGATCCATTTCTCGATGTCCACAGCGCAAGCCAACGCCTGCCGCAGTTTCTGATTCTTGCCGACGACTGGGTCGTCCATGTTAAAACCCAAATACGTCGTGTACATCCGTGGAGATTTGTAAAGCCGAATGCCGCGTACCTTGAGTTCAGGCGTCAGATCTTTCTGGGCCGTGATCACCGCATCAAAGTTGTTTCGGGAAATACCGGAGGCGGCGAGTTGACCAGAGAGAAACATGAGCCACTCCGTCGAATCATCACCGACGACGTATTCAGTAATACGATTCAGGAACGGGATGGGCTGACCCGCATCTTCCAGCGGGTCGCCGGGTTCACCTTCGGTCGGATAGGTGTCACCGTGATAGTTCGGGTTGCGTGCGTACACGATTCGGTAGTTTCGCCACCGCCAGTCCGCCACAACGAACGGCCCCGTGCCAACCGGATGATTGAGAAACTCTTCGCCGTAATACTCCACCGCCTCGCGCGGCACAGCAAACGTGTAGGTCATCGTCAACACCCAAATCAATTGCGGGTACGGTTGGGTGAGTTTGATTTGTAGCGTGTAGCGGTCGAGAACTTGTAACCCCTCGACGGGCTCGTCATAGCGGACTTTCTCTTTGATGGATCTCTTGTGAAACTCGTCCAGTCCGACAATCCGCCCCTCAAAAATCCAATAGCCGGTGCTCCGGTTGCGCGTGTCGGCGAGACGTTTCCAAGAATAGAGAAAATCTTCGGCTGTCAGCTCGCGCCCCTTGCCTCCCGGAAAACATGGATCATCGGCAAAGCGCACGCCGCGGCGGATACGGATGGTATACGTCAGGGCATCCGCGGAAATCTCCGGCAGCGCCTCGGCCAACAACGGTCGTACTGCGTAGGGACGGGCCAGGTATTTGTACTCGTAAAGGCCCTCATAGACTTTCGAGACCGCGGCGGCACTGGTGGTGTCGCCGGTCTGGACCGGGTCAAACCCACGGATGCGTTCCGTCGAGCCATAAAACGCCGCGTTTTGCCGCGCCGGAATAATCGCCTCCACCCGGAGACTGCCCATGGCGGCCAACAACACCGCGACCACGCGGAGCAGCGGTCGGAAGCAACACATCTTACTGAGCGGGTGCAGGGTTGGGTGATTCCGCCGGTGGTGCTGGAGTCGCTGGAGATTCCGGCAGCGTGGGCGGTTGCGAAACCGGCATTCCGGCCGGAGCCGTGACGGGAGCGATCCGTTCGAGTAACGAGCGGCCATCGCTATGCCTGCTGCGTCGCGAATGCAATACGGCAAGAATCAATGTGGTCGCCAACAAAATACACGCACACCAGATGGTCATCCGCACCAGCGCGGTCGTTGTGCCGGCACCAAAAACCGTCTCGGTCACGCCGCCGCCAAACGCCGCGCCGACCCCTTGGTCTTTCGATTTCTGCATCAGCACCAGAATGATCAGAAACAACGCCACCAGGATATGGATGGCCGTGAACAACCCAATCAAGATATTCATTCGTCTTTGTCCTTTGCGTCCTGAGCGTCCTTAGAGCACGCCGCGGATGATACCGGCGAAGTCGGCTGCTTTCAAGCTCGCGCCACCGACCAACGCGCCGTCAATATCCGGTTGCCCCAGCAATGCACTGGCGTTGCCGGGTTTGACGCTGCCTCCATATTGAATTCGCACTTGGCTGGCCACATCCCCCCCAAACCATTCGCCCAACAGCTTCCGAATCAAAGCGTGGACTTCTTGGGCCTGTTCGGGCGTGGCCGTTTTACCCGTGCCGATGGCCCAAACGGGTTCGTAGGCAATTACAGTGGCGAGCATTTCGTCCTGGGTGAACCCCGCCAGACAGCCGCGCACTTGGCTGGCGACGACCGCCGAAGTCTGCCCAGCCTCGCGTTCCGCTAACATTTCGCCGACGCAGACGATGGGGCGCAGACCGTTGGCCAGTGCCGCTTTGGCGCGTTTGTTGACGCCGGCGTCTGTTTCACCAAAGAATTGCCGCCGCTCGCTGTGGCCGACGATGGCGTAGCGGACGCCGTGCTCCTTGAGCATGGCCGGCGCGATCTCGCCCGTGAAAGCGCCTTCCTTTTCCCAGTGGACGTTTTGCGCGCCGAGCTTGACGTTGGAATTGGCCAACACCGGCCCGACGGCCGCCAATGCCGTGAACGGCGGGCAGACGACGATCTCGACGCTCGATTCTTTCACGTCGGCGACTGCGCGCTTCAACTCGTTGACCAACGCAACGGCTTCCGCCGCCGTTTTGTACATTTTCCAATTACCGGCAATGATGGGTTTGCGATTTGGGTTCATGGCGGCGCTAGTGTCCAGATTTCCGCCCAACAGTCAACACTTGTTGCAGCCTATCGCGCCCCGCCCGAATCATGAGCGAGCGAACCCAAGGGGGCGCGGGCATCCTGCCCGCGATGGATGAGGATTCTCATCAAATAGACAGGGCGGCCTTGGCTCAACGCGGGCAGGATGCCCGCGCTCGTGTGCCCGGCATGGGCATGAACAAGTCAGAAAAAGAAAGAGAGAAATCAAAGAGAAAAGAAATGACCGGAAGCAGTGACAGCAACCGTAGTGAACGCCAAGGCGGGTTCCGCGAGGGACTCAGCGCGAAAGAA
>CALBCO010000239.1 GCA_937927265.1 uncultured Verrucomicrobiae bacterium
CGTGGCCGCGGCGTTGTGCCAGAAGTTACAACTGATGCGTGAGTGGTTGCATCAGGCGGCCAGTGTCACGAACTGTGATTGGGGGTTAGGCCCGATCACGCCCGAAACACCCTTGCCGCACCTGTTGGCGGCGCGCGCTCTGGCGCGGGCGATGGTCTGGAGCGCCGCGCATTGCCGGGTGCATGATCCGACGGGCACGACAGCGGACCTGTGGGCAACGTTGCGGTTAGGCCAACAGGTGTCGTCGCCCGGCCTGATCGGCCATCTGGTCCAGACCGCCATGGAGGGGATGGTGTTGGATTACATCGCCGCGAATGTGGGCGCCTTGCGTGGTGGGCCGGCGGCGCAACTGTTGCAGGCGCTGGGCGATCCTCAATACGAGGAGTCGTATTACCGGGCCATGGAAGACGAGGCAAAGATCATCCGGCGGTTGGCCGACCAGGTGGCGGCGTTGTCGCCCGAGGAAGCACAGGCGTATCTGCGCTCGATGTTGGCGGGTGGGGAGAACGCGACGGGGCAGGAGTGGGGGCAAGCGGTGGCCGGATTGCGGTTGGCGGCCGACTGGGTCGAGGATTATACGCGGGCGTTGCAGTTGCCGGAGGCGAAATATCAGGACTGGCTTGCCCAGTGGCGCGCGTTGCGGCAAGAAAATCCTTTCGTGGGCCTGGTCGCGCCGGCGTTGGACAGGATCTTGGATCGAACGCGCTCGGCCGTGGTCCAACGCGCGCTGGTCGTGGCCGGGTTGGCGGTGGTGCAGAACGGACCGGGTGCATTGACGCTGTATTCCGATCCCGCCACCGGTCAACCGTTCATCTACCGCGCCACGGATTCGGGCTTTGAGTTGCAGAGCGCGTATCTATACCGGGACAGACCGGTTTCGATGCTGTTTCGCGCCTTTTGAGGCTGAGCCTGAGCGGCGAAGATTGCTTTTCCGCATGGTTCGCGCTGATAATGGCGGTGTGAGCCAAGCGTTCGAGTTCTTCGAGCACACCGCCGACATCGGGGTGCGGGTCAGCGGGGCGACGTTGCCGGAGTTGTTCAGCAATGCCGCCTGCGCGATGTACACGGCGCTTGGGGAACTGCAGAGGTCAAAAGTCGGAAGCCAGAAGTCCGTCACCCTCCAAGCCGAGTCGCTGGAGGATTTGTTGCATGACTGGTTGCAGGATTTGCTCTTTGAAGTGGAAACACGTCAGATGTTGTACGACGAGATGGCTGTAATGATCCAGGCGGGCCGGTTAACGGCCACTCTCGGTGGCGGAAAGATTGATTTCGCCCGGTCGCAGGTCTGGGCGGAGATCAAAGCGGTGACGTACCACCAGTTGCGTGTCGAGCAGAAACTTGACGGCACGTGGCAGGCGACAGTTATCTTCGATGTCTAATGCAACCGAACATCATCCTCATCCTCATTGACGATCTCGGCGGACGCGACTTGGGTTGCTGCGGCAGCACGTTTTACGAGACGCCCAACCTCGACGGTCTCGCGAGGACAGGGATGCGGTTCACCCAAGCCTTTGCGGCGTCGCCGGTTTGTTCGCCAACCCGCGCGGCCGTCTGATGTCGGGCAAACATCCGACGCGTGTCGGTGTGACTCAATTCATCGGCGGCCACACGGTGGGCCGGCTCTGCGACGTGCCGTATTTCCAGGCGTTGCCGATGCAGGAAATCTCCCTGGCCACGGCACTGCGCCGCAGCGGTTACCGGACGTGGCATGTCGGTAAATGGCATCTCGGCGACCGGCAGACGTGGCCGGAGCAACACGGGTTCGACGTGAACATTGCGGGCTGCGGTTGGGGACTGCCCGTCAACGGCTTCTTCAGTCCCTACGGGATGCCCAACCTCACCGACGGCCCTGCCGGCGAATACCTCACCGACCGGCTGACCGATGAAGCAATCAAACTGATCCAACAGAACAACGGTCGCCCCTTCTTTCTCAATCTGTGGCACTACGCCGTTCATGTTCCGATTCAGGCCCCGCGCGCGTTGGTGGAGAAATACGAACGCAAAGCCCGCGACCTCGGCCTCGACCGGCAAACGATGCTTGTCGAAGGCGAGTATTTCCCCTGCCAACACAAACGCACCCAGCGCGTCACCCGCCGGGTGGTTCAGTCCGATCCAGTGTACGCGGCGATGATTGAAAACCTCGACACCAACATCGGCCGGTTGCTTCACGCGTTGGAGACGAAGGGCATTGCCGACAACACGATGGTGGTATTCTTGTCCGACAACGGCGGGCTGGCCACGGCGGAAGAAGGGTCGCCGACGTGCAACCTGCCGCTAGCCGAGGGCAAAGGCTGGAACTACAAGGGCGGCACCCGCGTCGCCCAAAGCGTTCGTTGGCCCGGCGTCATGCCGCCCGGTCGGCTTTGCGACACCCTGGTGGTGAGTATGGATTTCTATCCGACGCTGCTCGAGGCGGCCGGCCAGCCGGCCCCGCCGGAACAACACTGCGACGGCGTGAGTTTGATGCCGTTGTTGCGGGGCCGGACGCGCGGGAAGCGGCGGCCGCTGATCTGGCACTACCCGCATTACTCCAATCAGGGCAGCAGCCCGGCCATCGCGATTCGCGATGGCGATTGGAAACTCAAGGGCACCTCCGGTAACTCAAAAAAGTGACGAAGGACGATGAAAACGATTGAAGAAGAAACCGTGCCGCGACGATAATGTGCCATCTGAAAACCTACAAACCCTCCCAAGCTCCTGGTTTCTTCAATGTGGAACTGCGCC
>CALBCO010000240.1 GCA_937927265.1 uncultured Verrucomicrobiae bacterium
CGGGCGAGGGAGCCGTGTGTGGGACGCCGATGGCAAAGAGTATCTCGACTTCGGTGGGGGCATCGCGGTGAACGTGCTTGGGCATGCCGCGTTGCGGGACGCGCTGTCCCGGCAAGCCGACATCCTGGTGCATTGCTCGAATCTTTACTACACGGGACCGCAGGGGTTGCTGGCCAAGAAGTTGGTGGAATTGGTGGGTGTGCCGGGCAAGTGTTTTTTCTGCAACTCCGGCGGCGAGGCCAACGAGGCGCTCTACAAGTTGGCGCGCAAGTTCGGCAATGGCCGGTATGAGATCCTGACATTCATCAACAGTTTTCACGGGCGAACATTGGCCGGTATCTCCGCGACCGGGCAGGAGAAAGTCAAAAAAGGTTTTGAGCCGATGGTGGAGGGGTTCCGCCATGTGCCGTTTAACGACCTCGACGCTGTGGCCCACGCCATCGGGCCAAAGACGGCGGCGATTTTGATCGAGCCGATTCAAGGCGAGAGCGGGATCACGCTTGCCAAGCCGGAATTTCTCCGGGGGCTGCGGCGGTTGTGCGATGAGAAGAATCTCTTGTTGATGTATGATGAGGTCCAATGCGGCATCGGGAGGACCGGCGAGTTCTGCGCATGGCGGGCGCTGGCCCCGGAGGTTGTGCCGGACGCAATGTCGTGGGCGAAAGGATTGGCCGGTGGGTTTCCCATCGGGGCGATTTGGGCGCGACAACCCTATGCGGACTTGCTTGGTCCCGGCAGCCATGCTTCGACCTTTGGTGGAACGCCGCTGGCGTGCGCGGTTGCGTTGGCAGTGTTGGACAAAGTCGTGCCGCTCTTGCCGAATGTTCGGGAGGTGGGGCCATATTTCATGGAAAAGCTGCGGCAGTTGCCAGTGAAGGAAGTCCGTGGCTTGGGGCTGATGATCGGTGTGGAACTGGCTGGCGAAGCGAAGCCGGTGATCTTGAAAATGGCCGAGCAGGGATTGTTGGGCGTGCTTGCCGGCACGCGGGTGGTGCGGTTCCTGCCGGCATTAAACATTACCTGTGCCGAGGCGGATGAAGCAGTGGCCAAACTGGCTCGCGCGCTTGCTTGAGTGGGGGCTGCGACGGCGTTCGAGGTGGCGTGTGACGCCGCAGTGGATAGTGTTCTCTCCATGGCTGTCAAAATAGATTTGGCCAGGAAGAAGCTCACGCTTGGCGTCGGCGATTTGCTGGCGGAACCGATCCGCGTGGGGCGCGTGGCCGGGTTGCGGCAACTGACCCGGTTCGCACTGGGCCGCGAGGCGCACGAACAACATCAAGCCGCGCAAGTCATTGCCCACGGCGGCTACGCCCGCGAAGTCACCATCCGCTACCGGACGAACGTGGATGAGTTCGCCGTCACGATTCAAGGCCGGATTGACGGCGTGTTGCCGGATGGCACGGTGGAGGAGATCAAATCGGTCGTGTTGCCGCCGTTGGCGTTTGCGGCGTTGTCGTCGGCGAGTTACCCACACTATGTTGAGCAACTGCGGTTGTACTGCTTTTTCGTGAGCGAGACCGGTCGCGGCCGCAATGACGATGCAGCCGGCGAGACGACAGGACGGTTGGTGTTCATCAATGTTGCGGATGGCGCGCGCAAGGAATTTCCGGTGTCGGGTCCGTTTGCTGATTGCCGGCAATTGATTGCCGGCCGGGTGCGATTGCTCATTGGGAGCGCGCAGCTCGAACGACAACAGCAGGAACAAAGGCGCGCAGCGGCGGAGCGGTTGCGGTTCCCGCACGGCGAAGCGCGGAAGTACCAAGACCGGATGATTGCCGGTGTGGAACGGGCATTGACGACAGGCCGTCATTTGTTGGTGTCGGCGCCGTCCGGCATTGGCAAGACTGCGGCGGCCCTGTTTCCAGCCGTGAGGCATGTATTGGCCGAAGGCGGTAAAGTGTTTTTCGTCACTGCCAGGAACACGCAACAAACCATTGCCATGGAGACGCTGAGCAGAATGAGTGTTTCATCTGTGCCCCTGTCCCCGATGGATGGGCTGGATACCCGTCCCGCGGTGGTTCAATTTCGCGCCCGCGAGAAGATGTGCCTCAACGATCAATACGCTTGTCGGGAGGAGTTTTGCCATTATCTGTGTGACTTCGCGTTGAAATTGGCGAAGGCAAGGTTGAATCCGTTGTCGGAGCCGACGGCGTTAATGGAGCTCGGCCGGCAATTGCGACTCTGCCCGTTTGAGCTGGCGCTTGTCGCGGCGGAACAAGCAGACGTGATTGTGGGAGATTACAATTACGTCTTCGATCCGCAGGTGTATTTTCGCGATTTTTTTCAGGACGCGGACTATTCGGATTCGGTACTGGTGATTGACGAGGCGCACAACCTCGTCCAACGCGCGGTGGATTATTACTCTCCGACGCTGCGCCGGCGGCAGCTCCGGGAACTGCCGGCTTTCCTTGGTCATGTCGAGCCGTCGCTGGCCGACGATATGAAAGTGTTTCTCAACCGGCTGGATCGGTTTTTTGAGCAACAGGAAGCCGTCGCGAAAGAAGTGATTCCCTGTCCGCGCGCATTCTTTGATGAGCTCAAACCGGCGTTCAACCGGCTCACGGTTCGATACTTTCTCGACAAACTCAGCAGTGGACGGGTCATTCCCGATGATCCCGTCGAAACGTTTTTTTCGGAATTGGGCAGATTTGCCAAGGTACTCGAGCTTGAAGGGGATGAATTCTCATATATCTACGACCCCGCTGGCTCGCTGCAAATCCTCTGTCGAGATGCCTCGCGGCAATTGGCCTCGCGGCTGAACGGTTTCCGCACTGTGATCGCGATGTCGGCCACGTTGACCCCGATGGAGTTCTACCGGCAAATGCTGGGGTTTGACCCCGACCGGACGGATGAACTGACGTTGCCCTCGCCGTTCCCGCGTGAGAATCGGCGGGTGATCATTGTGCCGACCGTTTCGACCGCCTATCGGCAACGCACGGCGGCGGGATATCGGCGGATTGCGGAGATCGTTGCTCAAACTGTGGAAGTGCATGCCGGTAACTACATGGCGTTATTTCCCAGCTACGAGTTTTTGCGAGCAGTGGCGGAAAAAATTCCGCCCGGCCACTGGCAATTGCTTGTGCAAACAGCGGCCATGACCGATGCCGACCGGCAACAGATCCTCAATGCCCTGAAAAAGACCGACCCGCCAAAGTTGGTGTTGGCGGTGCAGGGCGGGGTGTTTGCCGAGGGCGTGGATTATCCCGGCGAGCAACTCAGTGGCGTCATCGTAATCAGCCCGGCGCTGCCGCAGGTGAGTTTCGAGCGGGAGTTGATGCGGCAGTACTACGATGGACTGTATGGGAAAGGGTTTGAGTTTGCCTACCTCTACCCCGGCATGAACCGGGTGGTGCAATCGGTGGGCCGCCTCATCCGGACCGAAGCTGACCGGGGAGTAGCGGTGTTGGTCTGCAGCCGGTTCCGTCAACCGCAATATACGGCACTGTTTCCACCCGATTGGATTGAGGACGAAGAACAGGCGGTTGGTCTGGAGTCGGCCTTGCGGGCGTTTTGGGGTTGCTAACAAAGGCGATTTTGGCATAGTAACCATCAACGATCTCAGCAAACACACATGTTTAAATCACAGCCAATTTATAACTTGGACTTAACCAGTCGGGTGGACGCGGCCATTGCGGCTGCCCAAGAATGGCTTTTGGCCAACCAAGCCGAGGATGGGCATTGGTGTGCAGAGTTGGAAGGGGATACCATCCTCGAATCGGAGTATTTGATCTATCTCCATTTTATTGATCGTCTTGAGCCGACAAAGCTCCGCAAGGCGGCCAACTATATTCGGTCCAAAATGTTGCCCACTGGGGGATGGGCCATTTACCCGACGGGGCCGCTCGAAGTCAGCGCATCGGTGAAGGCCTACCTTGCCCTGAAGATGGCTGGTGACACTGCTGATGCACCTCACATGGTCAAAAGCCGGGATGCCATCCTCGCGGCTGGTGGCATCACCGCTACCAACACTTGGACGAAGATTTACCTGGCGATGGTGGGCCTTTATCCGTGGGATGGTTGTCCGGCAATCCCCCCCGAATTGATGCTGCTGCCGAAGTGGTTCAGTTTCAGCATCTACAACATGTCATCGTGGTCGCGGGCGATGTTCGTGCCGTTGTCCATCATCCGCTCCTACGAACCAGTTCGCCCGTTGCCGGCCACTGCTCAACTCGACGAACTCTGGGTCGGCGGCAAAGAGAATGCTGACATTCATCTGCCCCGTGATGCGCGGTATTTTACTTGGCGAAACTTTTTCTTAACGTGGGACACGATTTTGAAGTTTCTGCACCGGCACCATCCGTCCACGTTGTTACGGACGGCGGCGATACGCAAAGCGGAACGCTGGACCCTCGAACACGGGCGCGTGCCGGGTGGGCTCGGTGCGATTTTTCCGGCGATGGCCAACTACGTCATCGCGTTGCGCACGCTCGGCTACACCAATGATAGCTTTCTTGTCGCCCACGGTATCCGCGAAATGGAGGCCCTCGAAATCGAGGATGAAGACACACTGCGTCTCCAACCGTGTTTCTCCCCGGTCTGGGATACCGCAATCAGCATCAACGCTCTCCACGAAGCCGGTCTGCCCAGTCACCACCCAGCTTTGGTCCGAGCCACCCGGTGGCTGCTGGACAAGGAAGTCCGTCGTCCCGGCGATTGGCGCATCAAACACTCCGAGAGCCACCGTTACACCGAACCAAACAAGCCGGTGGGCGCATGGTTTTTCGAGTACGACAACGAGTTTTATCCCGACGTGGACGATACCATCATGGTCTTGATGGCCTTTAACCGTGTTCAAACCCCATTCGACCGCGAAAAATCCGCCGCCATTCGCCGCGGCATCCGCTGGGTGTTGGGCATGCAATGCTCCGACGGCGGGTGGGCTGCGTTTGACCGTAACAACGACAAATGGATTTTCACCCAGGTGCCGTTTGCCGACCACAATGCGATGATTGACCCGGCCACGTCAGACATCACCGCGCGCACATTGGAATGCCTTGCCCATTTTGGCTTTACGCGCGAAGACGATTGCGTGCAGCGCGCCTTGGCTTTCCTTCGACGCGACCAATGCCCTGACGGTTCGTGGATTGGCCGGTGGGGTACGAACTACATCTACGGCACCTGGCAGGTGTTGCGCGGTCTATGGACGATTGGCGAGGACATGCGCTTGCCCTACGTCCGCCGCGCCGTGGCGTGGCTCAAGTCCATCCAAAACAGCGACGGTGGCTGGGGCGAGACCGTGCGCAGTTACGATGATCCGAAATACAAAGGCATCGGCGAGAGCACTGCTTCGCAAACTGCCTGGGCGTTGATGGGGCTGCTCTGTGCCGGTGAGGCCGATGCCCCCGAAGTCCAGCGTGGCATCGAATTCCTCATCCGCACCCAGACCGAAGAAGGGACGTGGACGGAAGAGTTGTTCACGGGCAC
>CALBCO010000241.1 GCA_937927265.1 uncultured Verrucomicrobiae bacterium
GCGTTGAAGGCCAAGTTTCCGCAGCTTTGGAAAGAGGGCCGGCTGGGCGTGATTCCTGTTGGCGACATTTTCCTCGAACTGCATCGCAAAGCCAAAGCCGGCCAGTTTGCCGGCATCAAGAACATCGATGAGTACTATACCGACGTGCAACACACGCGCGGCGGGCTGCCCCGGTACACGGCGGCGGCGGCGTTCTTTGCGTGCATCTTCAATGAGCGCCCGGACAAGCTCGACTGGAAACTCTACAATGATGTCAGCCGGTACGGCGATGACAAGTACCATGATGCGTTACCGATTCTGGAAATTACGCCCGAACGCGCCCAGATCGTTCACGACACCATCTGGGCAGTGATCCAGAAACACCCCGACGCTAGGCCGTAAAAGAACCCAGGTCCACTCTGTCCGTTGGCGACATTCGTCGAGATGAGCCGTGCAGTGTGGAGCTTTGGCCTTCAGCTCGGGACAAAGTCGAAAAACGAAAAGAAAAGCCGAGAGTCAAAACCCTGAAGTCAACCACGAAGGAGGTCGCCATGACCGAACCCAATCAAAAATCCGAACCGCAACCCGTAAGTCGGTTCAAACACGCAGTTACTGGCGGTGCCCTATGGTTTAGCGCACTGGCACTGGCCGCGGGGACGACCGTCTGCAGGGCGGAAACAACCTTGGAATCGGCATTCCAATCGCCGCCGACCGAGGCGCGTCCGGCAACGTGGTGGCATTGGATCGGCGGCGGGATCGCGCCGGCCGGCATCGCCAACGATATCGCCGCCATGAAAGCCGTCGGGTTGAGTGAGGTCTATCTGTTCAATATCGGCTGGGGCAAAGCGAACACGCCTGATTATGCCGAGTTCCTTTCCGAGCCATGGCTGCAACGATTCGACCGCACACTGCAAGAATGCGAGAAGCACGGACTCGGGTTCGGCGTTCATAACTGCGACGGTTGGAGTGAAAGCGGCGGTCCGTGGATCAAACCCGTACAATCCATGAAAGTGTTCACGTGGTCGGCCACTGATGTCGAGGGAGGCAAACCGATCCAGGTCCAACTACCAAAACCGAAACACCATTTGTTCTACAAGGATACGGCGGTTGTCGCGTTCAAGCTGCCCGACGGCGGGCGGGTCAACGGTCCCGGCGCGGCGATGAAACTGTCTGGCGACAAAGATGCAAACGAGTTGGCCAAACTGGTGGACGGCGACCCGCAAACCTCCGCCAGTGCTCGCGTGGTCGTGTTCGAGTTTGCGCAACCGCAAACGGTGCGTTCCGTGGTGCTTCGCGGCGCTCAATGGCAGCGCCCTTTCGAGCAACGAAAGCCGGTGACGGTGGAAGCCTCTGCCGACGGCAACGATTATCGCACCATTGGGGAAGGCACATCGGCGTGGGAGTCATTGGAACTTCTTCCCAGCTACGGCGATGTGACCATTGCTGTCGCCGAAACGACCGCCCGGTATTTCCGGGTGAATCTGTCCGAAGATGCCGGCGAGATCGAGTTGAGCGGCGCGCTCAAAGTCCATTTTGCCGAGGGCAAAGCGTTGCGCGCCTACGTCAACCGGCACGGCGGCGAGAGCCACCATTACAAGGCGTATCCGGGACCGCCCGTGGCGCGACCTGTGCCAGCCGCAGGCGTGATTGCGACCGACGAGATCGTGAATCTGACCGCGCAAATGCAGGCCGACGGCGCGCTGGAATGGTCGCCGCCGCCAGGGCGGTGGCGGATCCTGCGGTTCGGGTTCACCAGCACCGGCAAAATGAACAATCCTGCATCCGAAGCTGGCAAGGGGCTCGAATGTGACAAGCTCAACCCGCAGACCGTGCGTTTTCATTTGGATCAATACGTCGGCAAACTCCTTACCCGTGCTGGTGATAAGGCTGGACGGGTATTTCGGGTGATGGAGACCGACAGTTGGGAGTGCGGCATCCAGAACTGGACAGGCGGATTGGAGCAACGGTTCCAGCAACGGGTGGGCTACGATCTTTTGATGTGGTTACCAGCGTTGGCTGAAGGCTGGGTCGTGGGCGATCCGGATCGGACGGAACGGGCGTTGTGGGATTGGCGACGGTTTTTGGCGGATCAGCTTGCCGAATCCTATTTCAGCGAGGTGCATCGCTGGGCGAATGAAAAAGGCCTGCGCTACATCAGCGAGCCAACAGGCCGGCAACAGTTCCTCTACGACATCGCCTACCAACGGCATAATGATTGGCCGATGGGCGAGTTTTGGTTGCCGACGGATTTGCGTGACGACAACAAAGTCGCCGCCTCGCTGGCGCATTTGACGGGTCGCAAAGTTGTCACTGCGGAAGCCTACACATCGGGCGTGGATTTTTCAGTCACACCAGCACGGTTGAAACGGCTGGGCGACCAGGCATTCTGCGCCGGCGTTACGCACTACACTTTCCATACTTTCGCCCACCAGCAATACGACGTGTTCGGTCCCGGCTACGTCTTTGGTTCGTTCGGGCTGCATTTCAATCGGCACAACACTTGGTTTGCCTACGCCAAACCGTGGATAGACTATCTGGCACGATGCGGGGCGTTATTGCAACAGGGGCAATTCGTTGCCGACATTCTTGCCTATGTTGGCGAAGACGCGCCGAACTACATCGGCCCGCGCGACTCATTCCAGCCGACCATCCCGCCCGGCTATGACTACGACGGCGCGGACGTGCAAGCGATCTTCGACGCACAAGTGAAGAATGGGCGCATCGTCATGCCATCGGGGATGAGTTACCGCCTGTTGCTCTTGCCGGATCGAATTCCGCACATGCGTTTGGCCGTGATGGAGAAGATTCACCAGCTCGTGCAGGACGGCGCGGTGATCGTCGGCGCGAAACCGCAACGGTCGCCTTCGCTGCAAGACCTCGGCGCGGGTGACGCCCGGCTCAGGGAACTAGCCGACGAATTGTGGGGCGAAGCGCCGTCCGGCAAAGTGGACCGGCAAGTGGGCAAAGGGCGTGTCTTCGATGGGATGACGTTCGAGGAAATCTTCGCCGCGCTGAAGTTACCGGCCGATTTTGCGTATCAAGGCAAGGCGCGGTTGCTCTACCTCCACCGGCAGACGACGGACGCGGAGATTTATTTCGTCTGCAACCAGGAGGACAAGCCTGTGCGCGTGGAAGCGTCGTTCCGGGTCGGCGCAAAACAGCCGGAGTTGTGGAATCCCGTCACCGGCGCGCGTCGCGTGGTGGGCGGCGCGCGGTGCGACGGTGACCGAGTGACGTTCCCGCTGGAGTTGGAAGAAGTCGGCTCGGTGTTTGTTGTGTTCCGTCGTCCGCTGGATCCAAGCCTGCCGGCGGAAAAAGAAACCGTGGTGGCCACGCAGGAATTGACCGGGCCGTGGGAGGTGACGTTTGCCGATGTGCCGTTGAGTCCGGGGCGGGTGATGTTCGAGAAACTGCAATCGTGGACTGAGCATCCCGACGAGAAGGTGCAATACTTTTCGGGGGCGGCGGATTATCGGATGACGTTCACGGCACCGGCTGGCCGTGGCGAGCTGTGGTTGGATTTGGGCAAGGTGCAAGACATTGCCGTGGTAACAATCAACGGCCGGGAAGTGGGGACGTTGTGGAAGACGCCTTACCGGCTGTGCGTAGATGAGTTTGTGCGACCGGGCGCGAACGAGTTGGTGGTGCGGGTGGTCAACACCTGGCAGAACCGGCTGGTGTGGGATTTGAAACGCGGCAAGAAGCCTGCGGGCGCAAAAGACGCCATGCCCAATCCCGAGGGCGTGGCGTTCGTGACCAGTAACAAGAAATTGCGGGCCGAAAGTCCGTTGTTGCCGTCCGGCCTGCTCGGACCGGTCAGCGTCCAATTGCTCCAGCGGAAGTGATGAGCCGGTCGCGCCGCCGGATGCATTCGGCAAACGTTGCGGAGTTGTTACGCACCCTTCGAGAAATTGCCACGCCGGTTTGTTGGGATGCCGCCGCAGTTCAGGTATCGTGCCGCGGCGGCACCAACTGGTTCGGGCCTTCCGAATCCAGTTGCCCCAACAACGCAGGCAGGCCGAGAGGAATAGGAGAGAGGAGAGCAATGAAGCATCAAACCTGGAAAGCAGTGTTGTCAAGTAGCGCGCTGGCGCTGACCCTGTGCGGTTGGCTGCACGCGGGCGAGTGGGTGGCCGGCGATTTTCACCAGCACACCACGTACTCGGACGGGAGCAACCCGTTCGCAACCGTCATGAATCAAAATGACCGGTTTGGCTTGGATTGGTGGGCCAATTCGGAACACGGCGGCGCATTCGCCACGGACGCGGCCGGCCCGGTGTTGACGAACGGATTCGACACGCGTGAATACGCCCGGTTCTGGGATGACACGACAGTGTACCCGGCCGACCTAATCTTGGGCGATGTGAAAATGTCCGGTGGTCACCGATTGATGTGGCGCTGGCAATCGCTGCGCGACTTCAGCTTTGCGAATGTTTTGGAAGCCCGCAGCACGTATTTCAAGCCGATCATCCAAGGCTACGAGTGGAACGTGCCGGGCCACGAGCATTGCAGCATGACGATCCTCAACAACCAGTTCGAGTTGCCGTCGCCGAACTGCATCCCGGTGGCGCAGTTCGAATACTTGTTCGACGGGCGAGACACGGACATGACGGGTGGGTTGGCCCAGGGCTGGACCGGCAAGAATCCGACCAACGATCACGCC
>CALBCO010000242.1 GCA_937927265.1 uncultured Verrucomicrobiae bacterium
CGGCTGGGCGGCGGTGTACCGGGATTTAGTGGGTGAAATCGGGTGGAAGATGTTGCTGGGTGGCGCGTTGTTCCTCGCCATTCTGGAGGTCGGCCACATCTATTGCTGGAAAAAAGGCGCGCTGGATTGGGCGCCACGCAAGGATCGCCATGAGTGACCCAGTTGTCATCGGCGTGGACCAGAAGATTGAAAGCCGCGATCTCATCGTCACCCGGCTCGACGCGGCAGTGGATTGGTGCCGGAAGAACTCCGTCTGGCCGATGCCGATGGGGTTGGCGTGTTGCGCGATTGAGTTGATGGCGGCGGGGGCGAGCCGGTTTGACATCGCCCGGTTCGGCGCGGAAGTGATGCGGTTTTCGCCCCGGCAATCGGATTTGATGATCGTAGCCGGCACGTGCGTCTACAAGATGGCCGGCGTGGTCAAACGGGTCTGGGATCAAATGGCCGAGCCGAAATGGTGCATCGCGATGGGCGCGTGCGCCAGCACCGGCGGGATGTACCGCAGTTACGCCGTCGTGCAGGGCGTGGACCGGTTTCTGCCGGTGGACGTCTATATTTCCGGTTGTCCGCCCCGACCGGAAGCGTTGTTGGAAGGGTTGATGGCATTGCAACGCAAGATTCAGCAGGAAGCCGCGTTGAAGAATATGAAGCGTTCCGACCAACGCGGCGGGTTGTATGCCATGCCGCAAGGCCCGGTCATCGTGCGCGGCGAGTATGCCCCGCAAATGGGTGATCGGAGATTGGAGATCGGAGGCCGGAAATGACCAATCTCCAATCACTAATCACCAATCTGCCCGGCCGCCTCGGCGAGCCGGTCGAGTTTCGCGGCGAGGTCACTGTGATGGTGGACCGCGCTAAGATTCTGGATGCCTGCAGGTATCTGAAGGAGCAGTGCGGTTTCGACATGCTGACCGATATTGCCGGGGTGGACAACTACGGTGAGGATCCTCGCTATGCCGTCGTCTATCATGTCTATTCGCTGCCCCATCGGTGCATGGTGCGGCTGAAAGTAGCGGTACCGGAAGACGACATGGTAGTGGATTCGGTGGTGTCGGTCTGGCGGACAGCGGACTGGCACGAGCGGGAAGCGTTTGACATGTTCGGTATCCGCTTCCGCAATCACCCAAACTTGAAACGGATTTTGATGTGGGACGGGTATCCGTACCACCCGTTGCGGAAGGATTTCCCGCTGGCTGGGATGGAAACGGAGTTGCCGGAAACGGCGGTGGGGGCCGGTAGGGTCGAGGCCGCGCCGATGTTGGGTGGGCCGTTCGTGACCACGCCGGGCGCAGGCACGGCCGCGCGACGCGAACCGCGCCAAGCCGACACCTCGGCCGAACGCGCTGACAAGAAAGGGGCAAGCTGACGTGGCGACTCGGCATGAGATGGAGTTGATTGATTCGGCCGCGCGCGCGCAGCAGGCCTTGGAGGGCGAACTCGGTGGCGAGCGGATGATCCTCAACATGGGGCCGTCGCACCCGAGCACGCATGGGGTGCTGCGAATTGTGCTGGAACTCGACGGCGAGGAGATCGTCAACGCCTGGCCGGATATCGGCTACCTGCACCGCGGCGACGAGAAGATCGCCGAGAACATGACGTACACGCAGTTCATCCCGTACACGGACCGGTTGGACTATCTCGCGCCGTTGGCGAACAACGTCGCCTACGCCTACGCCGTGGAGAAGCTCTGCGGTATTGACGTGCCGCCCCGCTGCAAATACATCCGCGTCATTTGCACAGAGCTTGCCCGGATCAGTTCGCACTTGCTCGGCATTGGGTGTTTCGGGATGGATGTCGGCGCGATGACAGTGTTCCTCTACACGTTCAAGGAACGCGAAAAGATCTACGATTTGGCTGAGTGCATCAGCGGGGCGCGGTTCACGACCAGCTATACGCGGATTGGCGGGCTGGCCAACGATATGCCGCCGGAGTTTTTGCCGATGTTGCGGAAGTTCCTGAACGAGTTGCCGGCCACGATTGACGAGGTGGACAAGCTGCTGACGCGGAACAAGATTTTTGTCGAGCGTTGCCGGGGCATTGGGGTGATCAGCAAGGAGGACGCGATTGATCTCGGCCTGACCGGGCCGAATCTGCGCGGCAGCGGGGTCGAGTGGGACATCCGCAAGGCGCACCCGTATGGCGGCTATGAGAATTTCCAGTTTGATGTGCCGGTCGGCACGGCGGGGGATTGCTACGACCGGTATCTCTGCCGGATGGAAGAGATGCGGCAGAGTATTCGCATTCTTCAACAGGCTGCCGATCAGATGCCGGACGGTCCGTGGAACGCACCGGAGGCGAAGATTGTGTTGCCGGAAAAAAAGGCGGTGCTGACGAAGATGGAGGAGTTGATTCATCATTTCATCAATGTCACGCAAGGAATCAACGCGCCGCCGGGCGAGGTGTATTTCAGCGCCGAAAATCCGAAGGGCGAACTCGGTTTTTACATCGTCAGCAAAGGCGGCGGCGCGCCTCACCGATTGAAGATCCGGTCGCCGTCGTTCGTGAATTTGCAGGCGATCCCGGTCATGGCGAAAGGCCATTTGGTCAGCGACATGGTCGCGATTTTGGCGAGCCTCGATTTTGTGATGGGAGAGTGCGACCGGTAGCCACAGATACACACAGATTTTCACGGATGAACGACTTTCAACATGGCGAAATTACCGAAAAGATCATCGGAGCAGCTTTTGAGGTGCATGGCCTGCTCGGATATGGATTCTTGGAGAAGGTATATGAGAACGCGTTGCTGGCAGAGTTGTGCAAGCGCGGTGTGAAGGCGGAAACGCAGCAGGCAATCAAGGTAAAGTACAAAGACGTGATTGTGGGTGATTTTGTCGCCGATTTGGTGGTGGAAAACAAAGTGATCGTCGAACTTAAAACTGAAGAGTCGTACAACAAGGTGCACGAGGCTCAGTTGTTGAATTATCTGACGGCCACCGGCATCAAGGTCGGCTTGTTGATCAATTTTGGAAGGAAGAAATGCGAATTCAAGCGGTTGGTCATGTGACCAACCGCGTATCCGTGTTCATCAGTGTGAATCTGTGGCTAACTTAATCGTTCCAACTGAACTCGAACGTCACATTGACGAGATCATCACGCATTACCCCTCGGACAAGAAACGGGCGGCGGTGTTGTGGTTGTGTCATTTGCTGCAGGAGCATTTCGGTTTCCTCGGCGAAAAACAAATCGCCTGGATTGCCGGCAAGCTCGGCCTGCAACCGATCAACGTTTGGGAAGTGGTGACGTTCTATCCGATGTTCACCCAGAAACCGCGCGGCAAGTTCCACATCAAAGTGTGTCGGACGCTCTCGTGCCATCTGGCCGGCAGCCCGAAGCTGCTGGAACGGCTCAAGAATCTCGGCCCGGACTTCGAGGTTTCGACCGTGGAATGTCTCGCGCTCTGCGGCAGCGGCCCGGCCATGATGATCAACGACGAAACCTTTGAACACGTCACACCGGAGAAGCTCGATGTCATCCTCGACCGCATCCAGACCACCGGCAAGCTCGAGGCCCGGCCATTACCGCCGCCACAACCGCCGCATCCGCTCGAGAAACGTGTCATTTTGGCGAATATCGCCAAACCCGGCTACACCGGTTCGCTGGCTGACTACGAGCAAGCCGGCGGCTACACGGCGCTGCGCAAGGCGCTGACGATGAAGCCGGAAGAAATTGTGGCCGAAGTCAAGAACAGCGAGTTGCGTGGCCGCGGCGGGGCCGGGTTCCCGTGCGGGTTGAAGTGGAGTTTTCTCGCCAAGAATACCGGCAAACCCACGTATCTGATCTGCAACGCTGACGAGTCGGAGCCGGGCACGTTCAAAGATCGTCAGATTATTCATTACGACCCGCACATGCTGATTGAGGGTATTCTGATTTCCTGTTACGCGACCGGCGCGAAGACGGCATACATCTACATTCGCGGCGAGATGCCGGTGGGGGCAAAGATTTTGGAGAAAGCCATCGCCGAAGCCCGCGCGAAGGGGTACCGGAACGCCGACATCTATGTCCATCGCGGCGCGGGCGCGTACATTTGCGGCGAGGAGACCGGCTTGATTGAGTCGCTCGAAGGCAAACGCGCCTACCCGCGCATCAAGCCGCCCTTCCCGGCGGTGGTTGGGTTGTTCGGTTGCCCGACGGTGGTGAACAATGTCGAGACGCTGGCCAACATTCCGCACATTGTGAACCACGGGGCGGCTTGGTACAAAACCATGGGCGTGCCCGGCTCGACCGGGACGCGGGTGGTGTGTGTCAGCGGCCCGGTGCAGCGGCCCGGTTACTACGAGTTTGAGATGGGCAAGCTGACAATGCGCCAACTCATCTATGATGTGTGTGGAGGGTTAAAGGAGGGGAAAGAGTTGAAGGGCGTGATCCCCGGCGGCTCTTCAATGCCGGTATTACTGCCCGACCAGATTGATGTGCCGCTGGATTTTGAGAGCCTGCGCAAAGCCGGCACGATGGCCGGGAGCGGTGGGGTGATTGTGCTCGACGACTCGGTGGACATCGTCGAAGCGACGTTGAATGTGGCGCAGTTTTATGCCCACGAAAGTTGCGGCCAATGCACGCCTTGCCGCGAAGGTACGCTTTGGATGGAAAAGATGCTCCACCGGATGCACACGGGTCGGGGGCGGCCGCAGGACGTGGACTTGCTCTACGACGTGGCCGACAACATTGACGGCAAGACGATTTGCCCGCTCGGCGAAGCCGCCGCGTGGCCGGTCAAGGCGTTTCTGACGAAGTATCGGAGCGAGTTTGAGGCGGCGAGCAAGGGGAACGGAGGCCGGCATGTCTGAGTATTCAATTGTGCCGGCCGAGCGCATCCAGAACTGTATTTACTTGGTGCGCGGCCAGAAGGTCTTATTGGATCGCACCTTGGCGGAGCTTTACGGGGTGGAGACCGGCGCGTTGAACCGGGCGGTGCAACGGAATCGGTCACGCTTCCCAGACGATTTCATGTTCCAATTGACCGAGGATGAGGTGGAATCTTTGAGATGCCAATTTGGCATCTCAAACGAAGGCCGAGGTGGTCGCAGGTATTTGCCGTATGCCTTCACCGAGCAAGGCGTGGCGATGTTGTCGAGCGTACTGCGTAGTCCACGAGCGGAGCAGGTGAACATCGAAATCATGCGCGCGTTTGTGAAGCTGCGGCAGATGCTGGCGACGCACGTGGAATTGGCGCGTAAACTCGAAAACTTGGAAAAGAAACATGACGCCCAGTTCAAGGTTGTCTTCGAGGCGATCCGACAACTGATGGCACCGCCAGAGCCGCCACGAAAGCCGATTGGGTTCCACGTGCGGGAACGACAATCCACCTACTGGGTGAAACGCAATGGCTGACACTGTCAAACTCACGATTGATGGCCAGGAGGTCGTCGCGCCGAAGGGGATGAATCTCATCGAGGCGGCGAAACTCGTCGGCATCGAGGTGCCACATTATTGCTATCATCCGAAACTCAGCATCGCCGGCAACTGCCGGATGTGCCTCGTGGATGTCGGCCTGCCGAAACTGGGCGCGGACCGCAAACCCGAAATCGGCCCCGATGGCAAGCCGGTTATCGTGTTTGGGCCAAAGCTGTCCATCGGTTGCAACACTCCCGTTGCCGAGGGGATGGTGGTTTACACTCGCAACGAGAAAGTCACCAAGGCCCGCGAAGGGGTGATGGAGTTTTTGCTGATCAATCACCCGTTGGATTGCCCGATCTGCGATCAGGCCGGCGAGTGCCGGTTGCAAGAGTTTTCCGTGGACTACGGCAAAGGGCAGAGCCGGTTCGTGGAAGAGAAAGTCCACAAACCGAAGCGGACGCCACTCGGACCGAAAATCACGCTGGATGACGAACGGTGCATCCTTTGCTCCCGGTGCATCCGGTTTATGAAAGAGATTGCCGGGCAGGATTGCCTCGGTTTTGTGAACCGCGGCAGCTATTCCACGCTGACCTGCTACCCCGGCAACGAACCGAACACCAACTACGATTTGAACATTGTGGACATCTGTCCGGTCGGCGCGCTGACGTCGAACGATTTCCGGTTTCAGCAGCGCGTGTGGTTCTTGAAAGAGACCAAGAGCATCTGCCCTAATTGTGCGACCGGTTGCAACACAGTGCTGTGGTCGCGCGAAGGCATTGTGTACCGGCAAACGCCGCGGCAAAACGATGCGGTGAACCAATGTTGGATGTGCGACTACGGCCGATTGAACTACAAGTTCATCAATGATCCGCGTCGGCTGACGACGCCGTGGGTGAAGTCGGCGGCGGTCGGTGAGCGGCTGAGCCTTACTTGGCCCGAAGCCATCCATCAAGTGACGGACCGGTTGCGAGACGCAAAAGGCATCGCCGTAATCGGGTCGGCGCGGGCGACGACGGAGGAATTGTTCTTGTTGAAAAAACTCGCTACTGCCAGCGCGACCGTCGTGCCGCACACCGGCGAGGCGGACAATTTCCTGTTGCATGCCGACCGGACACCCAACATGGCCGGAGCGCGATTGGTGGGTTTTAGTGATGGTCGGCCGTCGGGTGAATTCACGGCGCTTGTGGTGTTGGGCGAGGAGGCCATTCCGTCGGATGTACTGGCGAAGTTGGAACTGCTGATGGTGATTGATCTTTTGCCGACGAAGGCGACAGAGGCGGCGCATTACGTGTTGCCGGGGGTGACGTTTGCGGAGAAACGGGGAACATTCATCAACGCAAAAGGGCGCATCCAGCGGTTGAACCCGGCGATTCCGCCCGTGGGACATGCCTGGCCGGATTGGCAGATTCTGGCGGCTTTGCTGAAGGAACTGGGTGCCGGGAACTACGCGAGCATCGAAGACGTGTTTGCCGACATGGCGCGGACGCTGCCGGCGTTGGCGGAACTGAATTTGTCGAAGATTACCGATTTGGGCATTGATTTGAGCCACAGATTCACACAGATGAACACAGATTCCTCCGTGGATATCTGTGTTGCATCTGTGGCTAAGAAGCCATGATCGAATTCATCGTCATAAGTTTTATCAAGATTGCCGCCGTGATTGGCGTGATGCTGACGATTGTGGCGTACACGGTCATGCTGGAACGCTGGGTCTGCGCGTGGATGCAGGACCGGATCGGGCCGAACCGGGTCGGGCCGTTCGGTTTTTTGCAGCCGTTGGCCGATGGCGTGAAGTTGATTTTGAAGGAGGACGTGTTGCCGCATCACGTCCACAAAGTGCTCTATACGATTGGCCCAACGCTGGTGCTGATGCCGGCCTTGATCAACATTGGCGTCATCCCGTGGGGGAGTAATCTGCCGGTCTTTGGGCGTTACATCAAAGGCGTGATTGCCGACCTCGACATCGGCATCTTGTTCATCTTCGCGTTCGCGGCGTTGTCGGTCTATGGGATCGTGCTGGCTGGCTGGGCGAGCAATTCGAAGTATCCGTTTCTCGGTGGCATCCGATCGAGCGCGCAAATGATTTCCTACGAAGTGTGCCTCGGCCTGAGCGTGGTGCCGGTGTTCATGCAGGTGGGGGCATTGAACCTCAGCAAGGTGGTGGAGTATCAGGCGGCGCACTCGTGGCTGGTGCTGTGTCAGCCGGTCTCGTTCTTCATTTTTCTCGTGAGCGCGTTTGCGGAGACCAACCGGACGCCGTTCGACCTGCCGGAGGCGGAGCAGGAATTGGTGGGCGGCTACAACACCGAATACAGCTCGATGAAGTTCGGGATGTTTTTCATGGGCGAGTACGCGGCGATGTTTGTGATGTCGGCGCTGATGGTGACGCTGTTTTTCGGCGGCTGGTCGCTGCCGTTCGCGCCGTTCAACGCGCCGGCAACGTCGCTGCCGGTCGGCTTGGCGCACATCGGAATCTTTCTGGCGAAGGTGGTGGCGTTGTTGTTCTTCTATGTGTGGGTGCGGTGGACAATTCCGCGGTTCCGGTATGACCAGTTGATGGCGCTGGGGTGGAAAGTATTCATCCCGCTGACGATTGTGAACATTGTGTTCGTGGGCGCGGTGCTGGCGTTGGTGGTGAAATAAATGATCGTGCAACGACCAAAATTGACGTGGTGGGAGCGGACGTACCTCCCGCAGATTCTGGCCGGGCTGTGGCTGACGCTCAAACACATCCCGCGGCGGAAGTTCACCCGGCAATATCCGGAAGAGAAGCCGCTGCTCTACGGGGATTACCGGGGCGCGCCGGTCTTGGTCAAGGATGCCGATGGCCGGGTGAAATGCGTGTCGTGCCAGCTCTGCGAATTTGTGTGTCCGCCGAAAGCGATTCGGATCACGCCGGGGTTTCGGCCTGAAAACCGGTTCGACGCGAATGTGGAGAAAGAGCCGAAAGACTTTGTGATTGATATGTTGCGGTGCATTTACTGTGGGATGTGCGAGGAGGTTTGCCCGGAGGAGGCGATTTTCCTGAAGAATGATTTTGCCATCACCGGGTACAAGCGGGAGGAGTTACAGTTTCACAAGGAGAAATTGCTCGAACTCGGCGGTGTGCATGACGATAAGATTTGGAAATGGAAAAACAAATGAAGCCACGAATCCACACGAATCAAACACGAATGGGGCTGTTCATTCGTGTCCATTCGTGGCTATTCGTGGCTAACAAACCATGAGCAGCTACGACATTCTTTTTTGGTTCTTCAGCCTCGCGATGCTGCTCTCCGGGGTGCTGGTCATTGCCAGCCGCAACCCGGTGACCAGTGCGATCTGCTTGGTGGCGTTGTTTGTGTTCATGGCCGGGTTGTTTGTGCTGTTGGAGGCGTTCTTCCTGGCGGCCATCCAGATTCTCGTGTACGCCGGCGCGGTGATGGTGCTGTTTTTGTTCGTGATCATGTTGCTGGACCTGAAGGCGTCGCAACGCCGCCGATTCGGCTGGCTGGCCGCGGTCGGAGGGCTGGTCGTGGCCGGGGCGCTGGTGTGGGAACTGGGGATTATTTTGCAGACGCCGGTAACCGTGGCGGTGAGCGGTCAGACGGAGGTGGGCGGTGGCTTGGAGGCCGTGGTGAAGCCGCTATTTGCGAATTACATGTTGCCGTTCCAAGTGACGGCGCTGTTGCTGCTGGTGGCGATGATCGGCGTGGTGCTGCTGTCGAAGAAAGATCTGCAATGAAGACGCCCGAACGTCGAACATCCAACATTGAACATCGAACTCTGAACCTCTGCTGCATTTGTTCGGTGTTCATTTTTCAGTGTTCGAAGTTCGATGTTCAGGAGTTCCCCGTATGATCACCTTGAACCACTACTTGATGGTGAGCGGCTTGTTGTTTGCGCTGGGGATTGCCGGCCTTGTGATGCGTCGCAATCTGTTGGTGATTTTCATGGCGCTGGAGATGAACCTCAACGCCGCCAACCTCGCGCTGATCGCCTTCTCGAAGTTCAACAAGATCGTGGATGGTCAGGTGCTGGTGTTTTTTGTGATCGCGATCGCGGCGGCGGAGGTCGCGGTCGGATTGGCGATCATCGTGGCGTTGTACCGGCAGAAACAAACGGTCACCGTGACGGAGCTGAATTCCCTGCGACTATGAACTGCTTGAACGTCAACACAGTGGATTGGGGGATGAACGGGACGGTCCCGGTCTGTTCGGTGTGGATCATTCTGTTCGCGCCGTTGGTGGCGGCGGGGTTGATTACTGTTTTTACGCAGCGGTGGAAGGGGCTGAGCGCGGCTCTCTCGATTGCCGCGATTGCGTTGGGGTTTGTGCTGTCGTTGCGGATGTTTTTCCTGGCCCACCACGGCATCTGGCATCAGGCGCATCCGATTCAATGGTTGGCGATTGGCAATGTCTGGATCGAGATTGGGATGGTGACTGATTCGCTGGCGCTGCTGATGTTGTTGGTGGTGACCGGCGTGGGTTTGGCCATTCACGTGTACTCGCTCGGGTACATGAAGGGCGATCCCGGTTTCTCGCGGTTCTTTGCCTGCATGTCGCTGTTCACGTTTTCGATGCTTGGGATTGTGCTCTCCAGCAATTTCATCCAGATTTTCATCTTCTGGGAGTTGGTCGGTGTATCGAGTTATCTGCTCATCGGCTACTGGTTTGAACGCCCCAGCGCGGCCGAGGCCGGTAAGAAGGCGTTTCTGGTCAACCGGATCGGCGATTTTGGCATGATGCTGGGGGTGTTGTTGCTTTGGCAACATACCGGTACGTTCAACTTCGCGGAGTTACCGGCAAAGATGGCGGCCATCCCGCCCGGCACGTTGGGATTGATCGGCGCGTTGATTTTCTGCGGCGCGATTGGCAAGAGCGCGCAGTTTCCGTTGCATGTATGGTTGCCGGACGCGATGGAAGGCCCAACGCCGGTCTCGGCGCTCATCCACGCGGCCACGATGGTGGCAGCGGGGGTGTACATGCTCTGCCGGGTGGCGTTTGTGATCCCGGGGGCGTTGACGCTCATTGCGTGGATTGGCGGCATCACGGCGTTGATGGCGGCGACAATTGCCATCGCCCAGAACGACATCAAACGCATCCTTGCCTACTCAACGCTTTCGCAACTTGGTTATATGGTCATGGCGGTTGGGCTGGGGGGGACGACCCCGGCCATGTTCCATTTGACGACACACGCCTTTTTCAAGGCATTGTTGTTCCTCGGCGCCGGTAGCGTGATCATGGCATTGCACCACGAACAGGATATTTGGAAGATGGGCGGTCTATGGAAGAAGACGCCCATTACCTTCGGCACTTTTCTCATCGGCACGTTGGCGCTGGCTGGTGTCTGGCCGTTGAGCGGGTTCTACAGCAAGGACGAGATTCTATTGCTGGCGTTTGGCGAGAACAAACCGTTGTTTGTCGTCGGTGTGGCCACGGCATTGCTGACCGCCTACTACATGGGCCGGGAGTGCTTTATCGTTTTCTTCGGCAAACCGCGCGACCATCACGCCTACGACCACGCGCACGAATCGCCAGCGGTGATGACATTGCCGCTGGTCTTTTTGGCGATTCTGTCGGTGATCGGCGGTTGGGGTGGATATGTCCCGCATTTTCTCGATCCGCATGGCGAAGTCCCGCACGCCGCCTGGGGCTGGCTGTTGCTCGTCCCGCCCGCGCTCGGTTTCCTGTTGGCCGGTATGATTTACTGGAAGCCGGTCCCCAGCGATGCCCCGGTCAAGGCTGCGCTCGGCCCGGTCTGGACATGGGTCGAGAACAAGTATTACTTCGACGAGTTGTACGCGTGGATTGTGAAGTATGTGCAAGGCACGATCGCGGCAGCCTGCGAATTGTTTGATCGCTGGGTACTGCAACGTCTCGGCATCGGCAGCTTGGCCGGCACGACCAGTGTGGCCGGCAAGACCCTACGCCTGTTGCAAACCGGCAACATTCAGAGCTACGCGTTCCTGTTCGGCCTCGGCGTGACCCTGATTATTTATTACGTAGTGGTGAAGTGATGGCGCGCACATTCCCCAACATTTGTCATTCTGAGCGCAGCGAAGAATCTCTGTCGTCTAGGATGCCGCTGAGTCCCTTCGCTTTGCTCAGGGTGACAAGAAGGGGTACATCGTGAGCACCCGGCAGCACAACTCTTGGACGTACATCATGGCCAGCGCGTCATGCGTCCTGTATGTCGGCGTAACAAATGATCTGGAAAGGCGCGTTTGGGAACACAAACACAAACTGGCGGACGGGTTCACCAAGAAATACAATTGCACGAAGCTCGCGTGGTTTGAGCAGTTCAGGGAAATTCGTGATGCGATTGCATGCGAGAAACGGATCAAAGGATGGTTGCGAGTGAGGAAAATCGCGCTCATCGAAAGGACAAATCCAACCTGGAGGGATTTGAGCACGGGTTGCCACAACGGCGTACAGACGAACACAGAAACGGCAGAGATTCTTCGCTCCGCTCAGAATGACACGG
>CALBCO010000243.1 GCA_937927265.1 uncultured Verrucomicrobiae bacterium
GCCGCCGGCCGCTGTGGCCGGAGTTGCCGTTGTCGAATAATCCGTATTCATCTATTTCCTCCGGAGGACGTTGGTGAACCTTGGTGAACCCGGTGCGCATGGTATTGACAGAGCGGCAGGGCGGTCAAGGCGTTTCCGCCAGTTGTTTCCGCAAGGCCTGCCACGCCTGCATGGATTCCGTGAGTATCGCCACCATGTCGCCCTCGATGCCGTAGCATTGCAACCCGATGGGGCCGGTATAGCCAATTTGTTGCAGCTTCCGCAACAACGGCCGGACATCGTAGTCGCCCCGGCCTAACGGTTGGACCAGCAGTTTCCAGTCATAGGTCGGGTTCTTCACGGCATCCACCGTGCCCTGAATGGTTACGACGTTGAGAACATCTTTCACTTCATCCACGATCGCCAGCAAATCTGCGCCCTGCCGGTTGCGCAGTTCATGGCCGAGGTTGAGCGTCAACCCCAGGTTCGGATGAGCGGCTTCCCGCACGAACGGCACCGATTGCCGCGCCGTGAACAGCGAATCGCCTGTGTGCGGATAGATCGAGGCTTTCCAGCCTGCCGCCTGAGCCAGGTCGGCCAGTTTCCGCAACTGCGCGATCAACACCGGACGTTGCGCCGGATCTGGCTCACGGTACGGTGATTTCTGTTCCGCCCAAGTGACCTTGATCCAGAGCACGCCGGCCGAATTGGTCGCCAAGGTTTGCAAACGAGCGGATAGGTCGGCGGGATACGGCGGGTCCTTGGTCAGATTTAACTGAACCAGATGCCCCTTGAACGGGCTGTAGCCCAACTCGGCCAGCTTTTGGTCGTTATTTGGCATCCAACGGTAGGTGAACGGGAAGAACGGACTGTCCACCACCGGCCGGGGCGCGGAAGTTTGCGCCAAGGTGGCGACCGTCATCACCAGTAGCCATAGGCCGCTGAGCAGGAGGCGATTCATGGGTCAAGCCTTTCGGGGTTCGAGGTATTTGTACACGGTTTTTCCCCACGGGTCGCGCATCGCGCGCCGGAGAAACGGCTGCGCGGAGGCGGGTGCCGTCACCTGCTTGGCGGCCGGGTCCCAGCGCACTTCGCTTTGCGTGCGTCCGGCCAAATCCACCAAGACGGGGATCATGTCGGACCGGAACGTCGAAGGCCAATTGGCAATCGGCGTCGCGCCGGTCTTGATCGCGCGAATGAAGTCAGAGTTCAGGCCGCCTGCGCTCTTGGGCACGGCCACGCGCTGTTCCGGTAGCTTGTAGCGCATCAACTCCGCATAAGGCATCAGCGACGATTCAAAAATCGCCGGATAACCCCAGTGCAGCCAGCCTTTTTCGCCAATCAACGTCACGCCGTTGGGCGCGCCGACCTTTCGGGGCGTCAAATGATACGTTGGCAGATTCTTTTTGGCGGCAACATCATCCGACAAGAACTGCAACTTGAAGCCGCTGGTGTATTCCAATTCCATGTCCCAACTGGCTGCGTTGTTGAATTGCGGGTGGGGATTCATCTTGACTGCGCCGCGAAAAACAACCGGGACGCCATGACCGGCGACATCTGCCCACCATTGAAAGATGTTCAGCATGTGAATGCCCCAATTACTGAGCCGGCCAAGGGTATAGTCACCGGATCCAGTGTACACTAACCGCCTTGAATGAAACGGCACCTGCGGGGCAGGTCCGAGCCACAAATCCCAATCCAAACCCTCCGGGACAGGCTCGCTTAAGGTCGGGTCGGGACCGGGACGCATTCCTCCGTCAGGCCCCCACACCACAGCGGCGATCACCGGTCCGAGAAATCCGTTCGCGGCCAATTCCACGAACCGGTACGCCCGCGGATCGCAACGGTTCTCCGTGCCGAACTGGAACACGACCTTCCGCTCCGCCAATGCCCGATCCACGGCCAACAGACCGCCCACGCTCATGGAGAACGGCTTTTCGATATTCATGTGTTTGCCGGCCTCCGCCGCCATCACCGCCATCGGCACGTGCCAGTGGTCGGGCGTGGACACATGCACGGCGTCAATGCTCTTGTTAGCCAAAAGTTCCCGGAAATCAATATAATCGGTGCAGTTGCCGTATTTCGTTTTGAAATCGGCCCGACGCTCCGGACGCACGTCGCAGACAGCGGCCACCACGGAGTCCGCGTCGCCGTAATGCGCTTGTCCGCGGGCAATGTTCCCGCAGCCGATCAGGCCGACGGCAATCTTTTCGCTGGGTGGGGTGGCCCCCTCTAACCCCAGCACCCGGGCGGGGAGGATGGTCGGAAAACTAAGTAACGCCGCCGTCTTCGCGGCGGTGCCCAGGAAATGACGGCGGCTGATCCGGTGGGATGATGAAGTCTTCATGCGCGCCATTATAGCAACTGCCGTCGCATGGTAGCAAGGAGAACCATCATCCTACCGTGGGCGGAGCCGCAATTCGCTGGTAGGGCGCGCACGCCGTGCGCGCCGCCGCGTGCCGGTCGAGCCGGGGACGGACGCCACGGCGTGGCGTCCCTACCTGCCGGCCACATCTACGCGGTTTTTGTTAGAGCTCACGCCGAAAGAGTCTCACGCAGCCGAACCTTTTCATTCCGCGTTGACGACGCACTACACTTTCCAACCGGGTCGCGGCGGCGGCGGTTGGATGAACTTGTCTGCGGCCGGGTCGCCGGTGGTCATTTTCTCGCTGTCCCAAGTGATCTTCTGATTGGCGCGCAACGCCAGGTTGCCCACCAACACCGTCTCGGTCAACCGCGCCGCCACTTGGAAATTCGAGCACGGCACGGTCTCGCCGCGAATGCCGGCCAGCCAATCGCTGATGATGCTGCCTTTGACGCGGGGCAACCGGGCCGGCGGCAACTGATCGCGCAGCTCGCGGAATTTGGTTTCCGGCACAATCCGCACCGTGTTGGCGTACATGTCCTGCATTGCGGTGGCTTTGTCGCCAATAATGAACCCCATGTCCCGACCGCTGGTGGCAAACTCCGCCTCCGCCGCCTCCGCCTCCGCTGCCGGGTCTTGTCCCAACAGTTCGGCCCGCCACTGGGTGTCAATCATCGCGCCATCCAACCACACCAATTCAACGGGCGGCTGGTCGCCCCGTGCCGGGAACTGGAACACAATCTTCTGGCCTTGCGCTGGGAAATTGATGGGCGTGGCGCCTTGTCCTGTCGCTTCGGCACTGACGGGCGCGCCCAATTGCAGCGCGGTGAACGCGGCGTCCATGAAATGACAGCCAAAATCGCCAAGCGTGCCGCCGCCGTAATCCTACCATGACCGCCATTTCATGCGGGCCAAGTCAGCGCTGTACCCAGTCATCGGGCGCGGGCCAATCCACGCCTCCCAATCCATCGTCGGTGGTGGCGCGCCGGTCGGGACGGTGGCGGTGCCGAACCGGCTGACCGGGTGGCTGCGCGGTTTGAACAACACGACGCGCCGCACCTTGCCGAGGAGGCCGGCTTCGTGCCATTCCTGCAAGAGGCGAATGCCCTGGCCGGCATGGCCTTGATTGCCCATCTGCGTGGCCACCCCGGCCGTCGCGGCGGCGGCGCTGAGTTGCCGGGCTTCGGTAATCGTTTGGGCGAGCGGTTTTTCCAAAAACACGGGCTTCTTTTCCCGCAACGCGCGCAGGGCCAGGTGGTGGTGTGAATGGTCCGGCGTCGAAATCAACACGCCGTCAATCTTGTCGCGCAGTTCATCGTACATCCGCCGGTAATCTTGGAAGAACGGCACGTCGGGATACTTCGCCGCGACTTTGCCCGCCAGCGACCGGTCGACGTCGCAGAACGCCACGAGCTGGGCTTCCGGCGGCAGGGCGTGGAGGGTTTGGCCGCCGCGATAACCGAGGCCGATCATGGCGATGTTGAGTTTCGCGTTGGGCGACGCGCCTTGGGCCAGAATGTTCTTGGGCAGAATCAAGATCGTGCCCATGGCCAAGCTCCCGCGAATGAAATCGCGGCGGGTAAAGACCTTTTTATTTTCTTTCATATGACTTCGTTCCTCCTATTGTCTCTTTTTGTTTTTCACTATTTCTTGCAAATAACAATCAGTGACCACGCCCATAGGACG
>CALBCO010000244.1 GCA_937927265.1 uncultured Verrucomicrobiae bacterium
CGCGGCGGACAGGCGGCGAAGGTGATTGGGCGGTTGGAACAATTCAGTGAAGGGGCAGCGGCGCGATCGCATTGCGTTGTCGGCAATACCAATGTCGGTTCAAGCGCCCCGGTCAATTTTGCCGCATGCATGGGGACGAATCGTTGTTGGTGTTGCAAGAGTACCGGCGAAACGGCCGCTGGGCGCAAGGGTTGCCGCACATGGGCTGTCTCGACCCCGCGCGCAACTGATCGCCCCTCCTGCCGGACACGCCATGAAAACTTGCAGTGCACCCCGCGGACAGTTCTGCCGAATTCATTGCTTGACGCGCGAGCGGTGCGGCGATAAAAGGAAGAAAATTCACCGGAGGGAGTGTGGGGACTACCCCAAAAAATAATTTAGATGTTTGACCGATTTCTCAACTATTTTTCCACCGACATCGGGATTGATTTAGGCACTGCGAACACGCTGGTTTTCGTGCGGGATCGCGGGATTGTCCTGCGCGAACCCAGCGTGGTCGCCATCCAATCGGGCACGAGCCACGTGTTGGCGGTGGGAGAAGAGGCGAAACGGATGTTGGGCCGCACGCCAGGCAACATCACGGCCATTCGCCCCATGAAAGACGGTGTCATTGCCGATTTCGAAATCACAGAGGCGATGCTGCGTTACTTCATCACGAAGGTCCACACCCGCCGCTACGGCGTGAAACCGCGGGTCATCGTCGCGGTACCGAGCGGCATCACAGAAGTGGAAAAACGCGCCGTCAAAGACAGCGCCACCCACGCCGGGGCGCGGCAGGTCTATCTAATTGAAGAACCAATGGCGGCTGCCATTGGGGTTGGGTTGCCGGTGCAAGAGCCGGCAGGCAACATGATTGTGGATATTGGCGGCGGTACGACCGAGGTGGCCCTCATCAGCTTGGCCGGCATCGTGCTCAGCCGCAGTGTGCGAGTTGCAGGAGACGAACTGGACGAAGCCATCATCCAGTACATGAAACGCGCGTACAATTTGATGATCGGTGAACGGATGGCCGAGGATATCAAGGTCAAAATCGGCTCGGCCTACCCGCTCGAGCAGGAATTGACCTTGGAAGTTCGGGGCCGCGATCTCGTGGCCGGACTGCCCAAAACCCTGACCGTCACCTCAGAGGAAATCCGCGAGGCGTTGCAGGAACCGATCTCGACCATTGTCGAGAGTGTTCGCGTCACCCTCGAACGTTGTCCGCCCGAGCTGGCGGCCGACCTTGTGGATCGCGGCATCATGCTGGCGGGTGGTGGCGCGCTCATTCGTGGGCTGGACAAGTTGTTGGCCGAGGAAACTGGACTGCCCGTCCACGTGGCTGACGATCCGCTCAGCGCAGTTGCTTTGGGCACTGGCGTGGTCTTGCAAGAACTCGGCTACCTCGAAAAGCTCGCGAAGAACTCCGCCTAGTTCCCTCCCACTTGCTCACGCACAACAAGCGCGGCGCGGGGCACCCCCTCACGCCGGGCGGCGGTGAACCAACCGCTGCCGTCGCACGAAGGTTGGATTGAAACGTCAGACTTGGGTGATGGTAGCATTGTTAGTGAGCGGCTGGGTACTGGTCCTGGGGCAGCCTGCGGGACTTTCCCAGCAGTTGCGGGCGCTGCTTGCACGTCTCATCACTCCGCTCGTCACCCTCGGCGATCTGATTCCCGCGGTCCATTCCCGGCGGGAACTTGCCCGCGACAATGAGCGGTTGCGCGCCGAAAACAACTTGCTCCGTCAACAAGTGCGGGCGTTTGCCGAGACCGGACGCGAGAACCTCCGGCTGCGTGAATTGCTCAATCTCACAAGCCAGCGTGCCCACGAGACGATTGCCGCCCGCGTCATCGGCCGTGACGCGGGCAACTGGCACAAAAGCATCCAACTCGACCGCGGCTGGCAGGATGGGCTGACTGAAAACATGGCGGTGCTCAATGCCGACGGCTTGATTGGGCGGACCGTCGCCGTGACCCGTAGCGAGAGTCGGGTATTGTTGCTCCTCGACGACGGCTGTCAGGTCGGCGCCCTGTTGCAGGACACACGCGAGCCAGGACTGGTTGCCGGACGGGGCGACGGGATGCTTGCGCTCCGCTACGTAAACCGCGCCGCCACCCTCCGACCCGGCGAAGCGGTCATCACCTCAGGACTGGGCGGCGTCTATCCCAAGGGAATCCTCATCGGCCATGTGGAACGCGGCGCATTGAATCCCGAAACAGGCTTGTATCTGGAGGCGACTGTCAAACCGGTTGTGGATTTTCGCCGGTTGGAGGAGGTGTTGGTCATTTTGAAATGAACGCTGCCTGTCTGATCCTCGTGACATTGCTGTTGGCGGCGCTGCAAGCGCGATTGCCGGCGGTGCCGCTACTCGGTGGGCTGCGGCTCGAATGGTTGCCGGCGCTCGTGGCGTGGGGCGCGTTGACGTTGCGGCCGTCTCCCGCACTGGGGTTGGCATTGTTCGCCGGACTGACGCAGGATGCGCTCTCAGCCGGGTGGTTCGGGCTGACTGGAATGATGTACGCCAGCGTCGCATTTGGAATCACCCAACTGCGGGAACTGCTGGACCGCGATTGGCCGTGGGTGCAACTGGCGGCCGGCGCGGCGGTGGCTGGGGCCGCCGCGGCTGCCGGCGCCTTCGTGACCGGGTTCGCGCCATTGGTGTTGCTGAAAGTCATTGCGCTGGCTTGGTGGAGCGCGTTGTTGACCACGGTCGCGTTTTTCGCGGCGGAGTTTTACCAGCATTGGGGACGCAATCCATGATCATTCTCACCCCCTTTGCTGAAAACAATCCCCGCTTGCGGGTGGTGGCCGTCACGGTGTTGGGCGGATTGGTGCTGCTGGGTGGCGCGCTGTTCCGCGTCCAAGTACTCCAGCACGAACAATACGGTGACCGCGAACACGCCCAATCGCTGCGCCGCGTCCGCGTACCTGCCGCGCGCGGTGAGATTGTGGATCGCCACGGCACCGTGTTGGCCAACAACCGTCCGAGCTATGATCTCGTGCTGTATCTTGACCAGATGGGACCGGTCTCCAAACGGCAGGATGTGGCGCAGGTGGCTGCCGTGACACTCGGCGCGTTAAGCCGGCAGTTGGGGTTGCCGGCCACGTTGACGACCGATCAAATCCGCCAACACTACTACCGGCGACGTCCCCTGCCGCTGGTGGCGTGGCGCGATCTGAAACCGGACATGATGGCTGCGTTTGCCGAGCGGCTGAACAACCTGCCGGGCGTGGATTTGATGGTCACGCCGGTCCGCCAATATCCGCATGGTTCGTTGGCGGCGCA
>CALBCO010000245.1 GCA_937927265.1 uncultured Verrucomicrobiae bacterium
ACCCCGGTCATGAAACCGGCCGATCCGCCGCTGGCCCTCAACGTTGAGTTGAACGGCGCCCAGTTTTTGGTGTTGCGGACCGAGAACCGTTTGTTGTGGGGGTTGTCGGGTCATCCGCATTCCTACACGCATTATTGGCGCAATGCGACCCTGATTGGGCATGACGGGCAACGGGTTCGGCTGGCCGATTTGCCTCTCCATAACGTTACGAAAAAAGATCAGATTCGCGTAGTGCAGGCACCGGATCCTAAGCTCGATTTGCCAGCCGGATTTGAGCATGGCGTACTGCAGCAAGGAGAAGGCGAACTCGTTTATGAGTTGGGCGAACGGTTTGCCAGATTTGTGGGTGAATTTGGGCTGAACTCCAAAATCCGCCCCGATTCGCTTGCGGAGGGCCGGATCGAGCCAGCGCCGATCCGACGGGAGGCGGAGGAGTTGCGTCAGCGCTACGGTGCGCTGGCCCGCGATTGGGGTGAACGGCTCGAACGATGGCTGATGGAACGCGACGCCCGCGCGCTTGAACGGACGTTGATGGATGGGATTGCGAAAGAGGCGGGGTCGTTGGGCGCGAAACTGACAACGCGAAAAATGGAATTGGCCAAGGGCGCGCCTGACGATGATTTGCGCTGGCTTGAACTTTGCCGGTCCGCGTTGGATCTGGAGAAACGCGTGGCGTTCATTCGGGAGCAGATTCCCCGGATGAACCGGAAGGCGTTGGACGTTTTGCGGAATCTGGCCGGGCATTCGTCATCGCCAGCGCCGGAACTGATTCAGGAACTTGACCGATTCGAGGCGGAGTTGCCGGCCATTCAGGCCTCGCTCAAGGCGGGGCAGTCGGACCGGTTGGGAGACGCCGACAAACTGCTGCAACTGCGCCGTCAACTTTGGCTCCGTCTCTTGGATGCGCCGTTGCTGTTCGTCAAACGTCACCCCTACATGGCGGGCCACATCTACGACACGTTCTACGCTTACAGGCCGGGCGGAGGCATTTACATTTTGGAGAACCCACAGGCCGAAGGCGCAGCGCGCCGGTTCCGGGCCGTCATTGATCCGAAGACGACGGCGACTTTGGGTGAAGGCGTGTATCGGGATCCCGAGTTGACTTGGGATGGCACGCGGATTCTTTTTGCGTTTAAGAAATCCCACGGAAGCCCGACCAGCCTCTATGAAATCGGCGTGGACGGCACTGGTTTGCGGCAGTTACTGGCGCCGCCGCCCGGCGAGTCCGTGCATGATTTCGAGCCGCATCCGTTACCCGATGGGCGCATCGTTTTTAATTCTACCCGCAACGGCCCCAAAGTGCCCTGCAACAACACCGCCGTGAATGTGTTGCACACCATCAACGCCGATGGCACGGGGTTGCGGCGGATTTCGGTGAACCATGTCAACGAATTCGACCCGACCGTCCTGCCGGATGGGCGGATTCTGTATGGTCGTTGGGAGTACGTGGACAAGTCTGCCTTGTATATACAGAGCTTGTGGACCATGAACCCCGATGGTAGCCAGGACGTTGCACTGTTTGCCAACAATCTGGCCAAACCAACGGCCATTCTGGATGCGCGACCGATTCCCGGCACGTCGAAACTCGTCGCCTCGCTGACTCCGCACAATGGCCAGCCAGTGGGGGCGATTGCCATCATTGACCCCCACGTTGGCAAGAACACTCTGGCCGCAATCACCAATCTGACACCCAAATATCCCACCGAAATGGATCAAGGTCTGAGATACGGTCCCTGCGATCCGTGGCCGCTCAGTCCCGATATTTTTTTGATCGCCAATAATGATCCCGAACGCGGTCCTCACGGCGTCATCGAAATGATCAGCTACGACGGCGCGTACGAACCGTTGCTGGAGTTTCCAGATATTTCCTGTTACGAACCGATGTTGGTCAAACCGCGCCCCCGTCCGCCGGTGCTTCCCGATCAGGTTGCGGAGGGCAAACCCGCGCGGTTTCTTGTGGCCGACATCTACCGCGGCCTCACTGGCGTTGAGCGGGGCACAGTGAAAACGTTGCGCGTGCTCGCGACCACGGGTCGCACCAGTGAACGGCCCATGAAAGGCTTGGGTGCCGGAAACTGGTGGAACCAAAAATTTCTCGTCAGTTGGCAAGGCTCGTATGATGTCAAAGACTATTTGGGCGTGGTACCAGTTCATGAGGATGGATCCGCGTTTTTCGAAGTGCCGCCCGACAAGCCTGTATATTTTCAAGCGCTGGATGGAAATGGACGGTTGCTCCAGAGCATGCGGACTTTTGTTCGATCCACCCCTGGCGTGACCCGCTCCTGTGTCGGTTGCCACGTGCCGGACGACAACCTTGCTCCCAGTGCGCAATCGCGTCAACCCCTGGCGCTGAATCAGCCGCCACAACAATTGCGGCCTGAAAGTTGGGGGAGCGGTTATCTCGATTATCCCACCATGGTGCAACCGATCCTGGACAGGCATTGTGTGTCGTGTCACGGTGGTCCGGGAGGAATGGCCGCAGGCCTGGATTTGTCTGGCGGCTGGACTTGGGCGTTCAACATCAGCTACGAAAGTCTGATCAAACGCAACTTGGTCGGCTTTCTCAATTGTGTGAACAGCGCCGTCAAGGCGACAGAGATTCTGCCGCCGCGCACCCACGGATCGGGCCGTGCGCCGCTGACAGAGTTGTTGCTGACTGGTCACGGTGGCCGTCTCCCCAAGATCAGCCGCACGGAAATAGATCTCTTGCTGGCGTGGATGGACGGCAACTGCAATTACTACGGGACCTACAACTACAGCGAGTGGGCCACCTGCGACACTTTCGACCGTGTTTCTGTCGAACTGGAAAAACTCATGAAAGAGAATTCCTGCGGGAGTTGCCACACGTCAATTGGCAACGACTGGATCAACTTGCAAAACCCCGAATGGAGTCGGATCCTGCGAGCGCCCCTGGCCAAATCGCCCGGTGGCCCAGGATTGGCTTTGTGCCGCGACCGCAAAGCCACCCCACCACACCCCGTAGTACGGAATTGGTTGCAACCGCCGGATGTGATCAACCCGCCTCGCCCGGCCCCAGTGGCCAAAGATGCGCCGGAGGTTGTCAGCCTGGCGAGTCCTAACGATCCGCTTTATCAGAAAATCTTGGCGATCCTTCAGCAAGCGAGAGTCACCGCCTTGACGGAGCCGCGCGTGGATATGCCCGGTGCCAAAATCACCATTGGCCGTCACCGCGACGACGGTCAGCCCCCCGGTTGTGAGGCGGGCGCTGTCGCTTCTGGGAAAAATTAGTCACGTCCATTTCGGACGACTGTGGGTTGTTGGAACAACCGGGGACTGGCGGAGGGGGGGAGATTCGAACTCCCGAGAGCCTTTCGACTCCACACGCTCTCCAGGCGTGCGCATTAAACCACTCTGCCACCCCTCCGCAGCCTTCAGCGGGTTGCACTCTAGCCGGTCAGTTTTGCGGCTGCAAGCCCGCTGCGCGAAACAGTCGGTCGCGCACGGCCAACCCCAAGCCAACTGGTGGTGGCAATAATGCCAGGATCACCTCCACACCTTCGGCGTCGAGAGCGCGCATTTGAGCAAATAACGTTTCGGGTTGCGGATAGAGCACTCCAGCCCGTGTGAGTTCGGCAGCCCGTTTGCGCAACGCGGCGTCTGACTCGAACAATTCCACGCGCGCGCGCGGCGCGTAATGTTTGACACTCATGCCGGGCCCCGCCAATCCTCGCGCGGCCACTTCGTCTTCCACCCCCGGCGCCAGCGTGACTGGGCCGAGCACGTTTTCCAATTCTTCCCGGCTTACCCCGCCGGGCCGCAGAATCGCGGGCGGCGATTGCGTGAGATCGAGCACTGTGGATTCGATCCCCAGCGGCGTTGGACCATCGTCGAGAATCAAGTCCACCCGGTCGCCCAGATCTTCCCGGACATGAGCCGCACAGGTTGGGCTGGGACGGCGAAATCGGTTGGCGCTGGGCGCCGCGATGGGCAGTTGGGCCGCCGCCAGCAAGGCGACGGCGACGGGGTGGCGTGGCGCGCGGAGTGCCACAGTGGGGCGTCCTGCCGTGGTTTCATCGGGCACGCCGGGAAGTTTCGGCAATACTAACGTCAACGGTCCTGGCCAAAACCGCGCCGTCAGTTCAGGCGGCGCTTGCTGCGCCAATCTACTCGCCATGTCTGTGCCGGTAACGTGGACAATCAGCGGGTCCCAACCCGGTCGTTCTTTCGCAGCGAAGATTTTCCGCACTGCGGCCGACGCCAGCGCATTCGCTCCGAGGCCATACACGGTCTCGGTCGGGAAGGCCACCAGCCCGCCGTCGCGCAAAATCGCTGCGGCGCGGGCGATGTTGGTGGGGGTTGCCGGGACAATGTTGCTCATGCGGCGCGCAGGCTATCACACCAGCCGAGGCGTGACAATTCGCGGGAGGGGGATTAGATTTGATCAGTCCCAGCCGAGTTCGAGGAGGCGTTCGTCGGCAATGCCAAAATGATGGGCGACCTCGTGGATGACGGTGCGGGCGACCTCGCGACGGATCGTGGCCGGATCGTTGAACTCGTCCAAGAGAGGACGGCGATAGATGATGATGCGGTCGGGCAACGCGGCATATTCAGTGGTTCGCTCAGTCAATGGCGTGCCCTCGTACAATCCAAACAACGTCTCGTCTTCCGGCACACCCAGCGCAGCAAGGACTTCGTCACTTGGTTCATCTTCAATGGCGATTTCCACGTTGTCCATCAGACGACGGAGCTCGGCCGGCACGAGCGCCAGCCCTTCCTCGACGAGTTTCTCGAATTGGGCGCGGGATAGTTTCATCGGGTTGGAATTTAGCAGACTGGAAAACAATGGTGTAGCGGCGTTTCTGCGAAACGCCGGTAGTTGGATTTGCACAATGAGTCGGCGGCTCATAGAGCCGCC
>CALBCO010000246.1 GCA_937927265.1 uncultured Verrucomicrobiae bacterium
AGCCGGTTCACTTACAGCCGACTGGAACAAGTGCCGGAGTTCACGGTCAATGTCCTGCCGTCGTCGTTCGCGCCGGCGCTGGAACACTGCGGCACCGTCTCCGGCCGCGACCACGACAAGTTCGCCGAAACCGGCTTGTCGCTCGCGCCGGCCCAAGCGGTGCGCGTGCCGGCCATTGCGCAGGCGGTCCTCCACTACGAATGTCGCGTCCTTCATCGCAACGACGTGCTGCCCGCGCACCTAGCCGAGGAAATCCGAACGGGCGGCGTGTACAGCGACGGCTGTTTTCACCGGATCTATTTCGGGGAAGTGCTGGCGGCGTATGCGCAGGCCGACGCGCGGGAAAAGCTGCGGCGGATGGCGCTGTAACGGCTACGCGGTGGCGAACCGATCGGCAACGTCGGCCGGGCAAAGCTCCTGCCGAGCCGTCCAGACCGTGAACTTGGTGAAGCTGGGGACAATGGCAATTGCTAATAACGGCGACAGGTGTCAGAAGAAGCAGGCGCGGCGGATCGGCGGGCGGCGGGAGCCTCGCCCTCCCGCCGGCGATCTCCAAAGCCCTACATTTGCTCACTCGGTGACGAGGGTGCCGATGGGGTCACCGCAGATGACGCGCTTGATGTTGCCACGCTGGAACAGGTCAAACACCAAGATGGGAATCTTGTTGTCCATACAGAGGCTGAACGCCGCAGCGTCCATGACATTGAGCCGGTGGTTGAGCGCGTCGAGGTAAGTCAGCCGGTCGTACCGCTGGGCTTGCAAGTCTTTCTTCGGGTCGGCGGTATAAACGCCATCCACCTTGGTCGCTTTGAGCAACACTTCGGCGCTGATTTCGCTGGCTCGTAACGCCGCAGCGGTGTCGGTCGAGAAATACGGATTGCCCGTGCCGGCGGCGAAGATCACCACTCGGCCTTTTTCCAGATGTCGGATGGCGCGTCGGCGGATGAACGGTTCGGCCACCGCACGCATCTCGATCGCGGACTGGACGCGGGTCGGCACCCCCGCGCGTTCGAGGGCGTCTTGCAGGGCGAGTGCGTTGATGACCGTGGCCAGCATGCCCATGTAATCGCCAGTGGCCCGGTCGAGGCCGCGTTTGCTGCCGGCGATGCCGCGGAAGATGTTGCCGCCGCCGATGACGATGGCCAGTTCGATGCCAAGAGTCTTGACTTCTTTGATTTCCTCGGCAATGGCGTCACACGTCTCCGGTGAAATGCCGTGCTCGCGCGGGCCGAGCAAGGCTTCACCGCTCAATTTCAACATCACGCGCCGGTACTGGGGAGACAAGGCGGATGTCGCCATGGCATCCCGCTACGCCGATTGGCTCGGCAACTCTTCACCCATTTGCCACCGGACAAACCGGCGAATGACAATGTTCTCACCCAGGGCCGCAATCTTGGCGGTCAGATGGTCTTTGATCGTGATTTCGGGGTTCTTCACAAACGGTTGTTCCAGCAGGCAGATCGTGGAGTAAAATTTCTCCAGTTTGCCGGCGCAAATTTTTTCAATGGCCGCCGGCGGTTTGTCTTTGACCTGGGCAGCGTAGATTTCCTTTTCTCTGGCAATCACCTCGGCGGGCACGTCCTCGCGTTTCACATAGGACGGGTTGGCGGCGGCAATTTGCTGGGCAATGTCCTTCACAAACTCACGGAAGCCTTCGTTGCGCGCGACAAAGTCGGACTCGCAGTTCACTTCGACGAGGACGCCGAGTTTGCTGCCGTGGTGGATATAGCTGGCAATGCAGCCTTCGTTGGCCGCCCGGCTGGCTTTCTTACCAGCAATGGCAATACCCTTTTTGCGGAGCAGTACTTCCGCGGCAGCGGCATCACCTTGGGCTTCGACCAGGGCGTTCTTGCAATCCATCATACCCGCGCCGGTCTTGGCGCGGAGCGACGCGACATCTTGGGGATCAATTGTCATGGTCAATCTCTCAAGCTGTGGGGGTGGTGGTTTCAGGAACGGGCGCGGGCTCGACCGTGGTTTCGGGCGGCGGCGCTGCGACGGCCGCAGGCGCCTGGCGACGGCCGGATTCGTTTTGCGCCTCGATAATTGTTTCGGCAATGATATCGGTGATCAGTTTGACCGAGCGGATGGCGTCATCATTGCCGGCAATTGGGTAGGTCACTTCATCAGGATCGCAATTCGTGTCCACAATCGCAATGATTGGGATGTTCAGGCGTTGGGCTTCGCGCAGCGCGATCTGCTCACGTTCGATGTCCACCACAAACATGACGGCCGGCGGTTGGTCCATGTTGATGATGCCGTCGAGGTTGCGATGGAGCTTGCTGAGTTCACGACGGTAATTGGCGATTTCCTTCTTCGGCAACTTCTCGCCTTCAGGCGACGCGAGCAACGCTTCAATGTCTTTGAGGCGTTTGACGCTCTTGCGGATGGTCTGGAGATTGGTCAGGGTGCCGCCCAGCCAACGGTCCACCACAAATGGCATCCCGCAGCGGGTGGCGGCGTCTTTGAGTTCCTGCTGTGCCTGTTTTTTGGTGCCGACGAATAACACCGTGCCACCCTGCAAGACGACCTCGTGCAGAAACCCACAGGCAATTTGAATTTGGGTGAGTGTTTTGTTGAGGTCAATGACGTGAATCCCGTTGCGTTCGCCAAAAATGAATCGCTTCATTTTCGGGTTCCAGCGTTTTGTCTGGTGCCCGAAGTGAACACCTGCTTCCAACAACTCTTCGACTTTGACTGTAGGCAATGTGCCCTCCATGATTGCACCCCGAAAACTTCCGGGGCATCCCGGCAAACGACACCGGGATTTTGGTTCGAGTTTCGGTGTCCGGCCAACGGCCCGGACGGTTTACCATGCCAACATTTTGGCGTGGGGGTGTCATGCTACCCCGCGCCGGCGGGTTTGCAAGCGGAAAAACAACGCGGGGGGATCCCGAATCATTAGCGACCCGTTTCAAAGCCAAAATTACGGTGAAGTGCGAGGGTGAAGAAAAGGGGCGCAGACATCCTGCCCGCGTTGAGTCAATGCCGCCCTGTCTATTGGATAAGAATCCTCATCCATCACGGGCGGGATGCCCGCCCCCCTTGGGTTGGCTCGCTAATGATTCGGGGGGCGTCAAGCCGCAGACGCTCCCGCAGGGGCTGAAAGCTATTCCTCCAATGTCCGAAACGTCTGATCCCCACCGGTGAGAATCTTGCCGCCGTTGTTGCCCACCATCCGGAAGTGATAGACGGTATCGGGCAACAGCGAGGTAATGGGGATGCTCACCGTCGTCGTCAGGGTACTCGCCGGAATGATTTTCGAGGCGGTTGTCCGACCGTATTGGGTCGTGGTGCCGTATTGGAAGAAGACCGTGATGGAGGAACTGCCCGGCAACATCGTTCCGGTCAGGGTCGCCCCACGCGCAGTGATATTCGCCGCGGGGCCCGTGCTCACACCCGTGGTGGGACTAGTCCCCGGCAACGTCGTGAACGTGGTATCCGCGCCGTAGCGCACGCCTGCACTGTTGTTGGCCACTAAACGGTAATGGTAAGTAGTGTTCGGTTGTAAGCCGGTCAACGCCATGGGCACAAGAGTCGTCTCTTTTCCGGAGGGGAGGATGGTGGAAGCAGTGGTTTTGCCGTAGCTGGTGGTTGTGCCCCATTGATAGAAGACCGTCGTTGAACAAAGGTTGGGATTCACAAAACCATTCAAGGTTGCCACTGTCGAACCAATCCCGGTCGCCGCGGCAGCAGTCACAGTAGGGGCCTCGACACAACCCAGGCCATTCCCACGCAGAAGTCTCAAGTAGTACGGACCGGTTGCTCCAGGTAAAAACGAGGTTACTTCCAAGGTATAGGTTCCGCTCACGGGCAGCTTGAAGTAGCCGGTGTTCTCCGGAATTCGAGAGTTGAGTGAATTGCCGGAATCATCATTGAATAGTAGGACACCGCCCGATGGCCCCACGAGGAAGAGATACGTGTCAAAGTAGAATGAACTGAGTTCGATCGCCACCATCTGTCCAGCCAAACCATAGAACGTATATCGGTCGGCAAAATATCCCGCACCGCGGTAGATGGATGCACAATCAGTCGGTGTCAGGGTCTGGGAGATGAACATCCCCAGCGACAGCGGGAAGGTCACGCAACTACTTTCCCCGGGTACAGTCATGAAGGTCTTGGTTTCTCCATATCTTGTTCCTTCGGCATTTTTCGCCACCAGCCGGTAGTAATAGGTTCGATACGCAAGCAGATTCTTGATCTTAGCCGCCACGGGCGTTTCGTCGAGCGTGCCACTCAAAATCCGGCTGGCCGTGGTCCGGCCAAAATTGGGCGTCAACCCGAACTGATAGAACACCGTGGTCGAACAGCCGTTGGGTTTCACAGTGCCATTGAGCGTGGCGGTGGTCAAACCGATCGGCGACGCCGTGCCCGTCGTGGGCGCCGGGGCCGCGCACAGTCCACCCGCTTTCAAGCTGATCCGATACGCTCCCGTCGCCCCGGCGTCGGCGCTGGTCACCTCAATGGTGTATTTGCCGTTGCTGGGCAGGGTAAAGGTTCCTGTCGTGGCAGGAATCCGAGCATTGCTGCCTTCGCCGCCGTCGTCGTCTTCCGCCAGCACGATCCCTGATGGGCCGATCAGATAGACATACGGATCGAACGCGGTGGAAGTGACTTCGATGATCACCTGCCGACCGCTGGTGGCGTTGAACGTGTACAAGTCCGCATAATAAGAATTCCCTTGGTGGGGCGAACGACAATCGGTATCCACCAAGCCGCCGCTGGCCACTTGGTTGAATTGCAGCGTTGTCAGCGCGCAGATGGGCTGCAAGGCCCGGGCCAAATTCAAGCGACCGCCGGTCGCCACGCGATCCGCCAACTCCGGAATCTCATCCACCGTTGAGAGCAACCGATCAATCAATTGTTGATAGCTGAAATACGGGAATTGCGCCTTGAGCAAGGCCAACGCCCCGGCCACATGCGGGGCAGCCATGGACGTCCCCCCAAACGGCGCGTAAGCAGAGTCGCCGCTGCTGACGGCCGAGTAGATGTCCACGCCCGGCGCGGCGAGATGCACCGAGTTTGTCCCGTAGTTGGAAGCCCAACTGCCGGTATAGGCCCGTGTGGCCAACTCATCCCGGCGATTTGTGGCAGCCACCGCCACCACATTCTCCACGTCGTAACTGGAGGGATAATGCGGAGTCACGTCGTTGTTGGTGCCGGAGTTGCCGGCGGCCGCGACAAAGATGATGCCGGCATCACGGGCCGCGACAATGGCATCGCGCATGGCAGAGCTGTAGCCGGTGCCCCCCCAACTGTTGTTCATGATGTGCGCTCCCATCCGCCGCGCGTAATCAACACACTCAATCGCATCCGAAATCACCCCGTACCCATCCCAATCGAGGAACTTGCAGGCCATGATTTGAACCTTCCAAGCCACGCCGACAATGCCCAGGCTGTTGTTCCCCACGGCACCGATGGTGCCCGCGCAGTGAGTTCCGTGGTCGTTATCGTCCATCGGATCGCCGCTGCCGGTGATGGCGTTGATCCCATACACGTCGTCAATGTAGCCGTTGCCGTCATCATCAATGCCATTGCCGGGAATCTCGTGTGGATTGCGCCACATGTTGGCCGCCAAATCCTCGTGCGTATAGCGCACTCCGGAATCAATCACCGCAACGATGATATCGGGAGCCGAGGTCCGAAACTCCCACGCTTCGGGCGCATCAATATCGGCGTCGGAGGTGCCGCCATCTTGGCCGGTATTATGCAGTCCCCACAACCGACCGGACACATATGCCGGGTCATTCGGTTCCGCGTCAATCTGCACGATGTAATCCGGCTCGGCGTATTCAAACAGCCCGCTCTGTTGATAATCCGCCATGGCTTTTTCCACACTGACCTCGGGCGGCAATTTCAGCACTTGCAGCCCGCCCAGCGCGGGATATTCCCGGAGCACCTCTGCCCCAGTGGCGATATGCACCGACTGCACCGACTGCGCATGCGCCGCAAATACCTGCGCCCGCGGTTTCACCAGCAGGCGATCCGTTCGGTGAGGCCGCGCGGCCGGATCATCCGCCCGCACCGCACCCGCCCACACCAGAAGCCAGACCGCCATCCACCAGATTGTCTTTTTCACTGTTCGCTCCCTCTTATTGTCGGCAGCCTATACCGAATTTGCCCGTTCAAGGCAATTCTATTTCGCGCCGGTTATCAATCGTTGCTCCACGTCGCTTTGCGCCTGCTGCACCGCCTTCAACAACGGGTCCCGCGGGTGCGCCGCCGCCCAGTTGTGCAAAAACATCAAATGCTCCACCTGATCCATTGTCGCCCCGTACGCCCGCACGGCCGACCATCGGACATTGATGTCCTCCGTCAAATCCGTGATCAACGGCTGCAAAAAGTCGCCCAAGCCGGGGGGATTCACGCGGCCCAACACGCCAAGCAACTGTTGCCGGCGCAGGGTTGTCTGGCCACGATCGGTCGTCAAACGCTCCACCTCACCAAAAATTTTCGCGTTGAACGCCGCCAGTTCGGCCAGATAAGTTGTTACCGGCGTTCCCCACCCCAACACCGTCACACCCGGCGGCATTGCCACCGTGACCCGATCCTGATCCAGCAACGTGAACAACCGCCCCACTTGATGCGGCGTCAGGGCGTCACTCATCTTGCTCAAGAACTTCGCCCACGTGCCCAGATCGTTCTGGGCCAACAACCAGGCGGCCACCTCGGCTTGCACAAACGGCGACTGATCATCCGCCGCCCGCTGCAACACGGCGTCCGTCCCTCCCTCAATTTCCAACCACAACCGAATCCCCACCACTCGCGGCACAGGATCCTTGATGGCCAGCAACCGGCGGATCGCCGGTAAGGCCTCCACCCCCAGAGCGCGAATCTCAGCCAGCAACTTTGTCGCGCGCACGATGGTATCGTCCTCCTCCGGTAGGGCGAGCAACTCGTTGATCAACCGCACCGCCTTCACCTGTCGCTCTTCCGTCAGCGCCTCTTCACTGACCGACCAACGCGGGGACACCGACGCGCCCCCCACAGCCACCGATTCTACCGGCCCCATGCTTGTCGGTGATACGCTTACCGTTTCGTCATCACCAACGTCCGGCGGGTGGCTCGGTTGACGCAGCCACCAAAGACTGACCGCAATACACACTGCCACTCCAACAATTCCGGCCAACCATATTTTGTTTCTGAGAGTAATCACGATCTCGAATCTACCCCGCATATTCAAAGGCCGGCAACCCTCGAACCCCGAGTTGCACGGCAAATAGCCCGCCTGCCTGCGGCTGCCCTGGGACATCGGCTGCCGGTCGCGCCGTGGTGATGTAGAGCGTGTCGAGTTGCGGGCCGCCGAAGGCGCAGGAGGTGACCCGCGCTACCGGCACCTTGATCGTGGCCAACAACTCCGCCGTGACCGGATTCCACCGCGTGACGCGCCAGCCTTCCCAATGCGCCACCCAAATCATGCCTTCCGCATCCAACGTCATCCCATCCGGTCGGCCTTGATCGGCGGGAATCGGCACCGCCACACGGCGATTGCCGATGTTGCCGGTCGCCAAGTCGTAGTCGAACGCATCCACCCGCTGCAATTTGGTGTCAATATAATACATGGTGCGCTGGTCAAGACTCCAGACGATGCCGTTGGAGGTACCGACGCCGGTCACCATGCGACGGACGGAATGATCGGCGTCCAGAACGTACAGGCTGCCGGCTCCGGGGACGCCTTTGGTGGACATCGTGCCCGCCCAGAACCGGCCTGCAGGATCGCATTTACCGTCGTTGAACCGCGTGTCCGGCAAGTCCGCTTCGGGGTCCGCGATGATCTCCAACTTGGCCGTATCGAGATTGAACGCCGCAAACCCATCGTAAACCGCCACCATCACCCCGCCCGACCGGCGCGCCACGACCGTGCCAATCAGTTGGCCCATCTCCCAGGTCCGGTTGGCTCTCGTGGCCGGATTAAACTCGTGCAGTTTCTGGCCGGTAATGTCCACCCAGTACAACACCTGCCGGCCCGCGTCCCAAATCGCCCCCTCGCCGAGTTGCGCCCGCGCATCCAAGACCAGTTCGCAATCGTTCATGTTGGCATTGTAGGACAACCGTCCCGGTTGTCCATGTTTGCTTCCCGACACGACTGGCCCGGTCGAACAGGCACGACGCCCGTTCATCCCCTATGCTGTTCGCCGCACCAAAATCTCGCGGGCAATGTCGGCTTCGAGGGCTAACTCGGTTTCGCCAACCCGCACCACGTAGGCCGGGCGTTTCTGTTGGAGCGTCACGTGCACGCCGGGAACAAGTCCATACAGACTCAACGTGTGCCGGCGAGATTCGTTCGCGCCGGCGAGGCCGACAAACTCCGCCGTCTCGCCCGCGTCCAGTCCGGTCAGATCAAGCGCATCCGGGCGGCGCGGCCGGGGCGGATGAATCAGCTTGGCGAGCCACGTCAAAGGACGGGACGGTTCCGGAAACTCGTACTGGCAGCTCGGGCACCGGATCAGTTTACAGAATCGGCCCATCGGACAACCGTGATGGCAAACGGCGTTGGCCTTCTCAAACTCAAACCCGCACAGCGGGCATTTCATGGTGACCGGTTTATCGCTCATTTCAGAACCCCAGCCAGACGACAGTGTGATTGACAATCCCCCCGACCAAAAACGCAACCCCAAACACAAACACCGCGATCCACGCCGCCGTCTTGCGGCCTAATTCGCGGCTGATCATGAACAGCGTCGCCACGCACGGCATGAACAACGTGATCGTCACCATCGCCACCAACACCTGATGCGCGTTGAGCAGCGGATTGGCGCCCGTCGCGGCGTCGAGCAAGTACACCGCCCCAAAATCGCGCCGCAGAAATCCCACCAGAAACGCCTCCGCCGTCTGCGCCGGCAAGCCCAACCACCCGCGCACCAGCGGCTCGCCCAAGCGCGCGATCTTGTCGAGCAAGTGCGCCCGGTCCAACAAAAACAGCGCCACCGTCCCCAGCACAAACAGCGGAATGACCTCCTTCAAATACCACTCCAACCGGGCCAGCGTCTTGACCAGCACATTGCCGAGCAACGGCCGGCGCATCGGCGGCAGCTCGAGGATGAAATCGCTCGTTGCGCCGCCGTAGATTCTCGACGCCAGCCAGCCGATGACGAACAACACCCCGACCATCAATACGAACCAAAACACCGCCGCCGCCGCCGACACGCGCGTCATCATCGCCAGCAAAACGCCTAGTTGCGCCGAACACGGCACCGCCAGCGCCAGCAACAGCGTCGTGATCAGCCGTTCCTTGCGCGTCTCCAAAATCCGCGTGGTCATCGTCGCCATCGTGTCGCACCCCAGACCGAGCACCATCGGCAACACGGCTTTGCCGTTCAACCCCATCGCCCGGAAGATCCGGTTGACCATCACTGCCAACCGCGGCAGGTACCCCGAATCTTCCAGTACGCCAAACAACAAGAAGAACGTCGTCACAATCGGCAGCACAATGGCAAACCCGTAACTCAACGCCATCGTAATCACTCCATACGGCCCGACGAAAAAGTCATGCACCAACCGCCGCCAGCCGGTCGCCTCCGACTTGTAGTTGGTGGACAACACCTCCCGCTCATTGCTCCACAACTCGATCCCGTGCGCCGGCGTCAGCGGAATCTCCAATTTCAAATCTGAAACCTCCGTCTCATGCTCGTGCGGAAACGGCAACACCGCGTCCACCGCCCGGATCGCCCACGGGCTGATGTACCGGCCGAAGACCCCGGTCTCCAACAAATCCACGCACGTCCCCGCCCCAAACAACCCGACAAACCAAAACGTCACGGACAACGCCACCGCCAACAGCGCCAACCCCTTGACCGGATGCGTTGCCCACCAACCGAGTTGCTGGGCAAACGAAGCGTGCCGGGGCCGCACATGGGAGTAGGTCTGCGACAGCACTTCGTTGATCGCCGTCAGCCCGTCGTCCTGGTAGGGACGGACCGCCGGGCCGTCCGCGACGTTCGGCGCGCCCGGCGGTCGCGCCCTACCCCACCGCGGCACCGCCGCGTCTTTCAGGCTCCTCTGCACCAAATGAATGCCGGTATTGGCCGTGGCGATGGTCGGCACTACCGGCACGCCGAGCAACTCGCTCAACCGGCGCACGTCAATGTGGCCGCCGCAACTGTCGAGTTCGTCCATCATGTTCAACACGAGCACGACGCGGCGTTGTTGCTGCGCGAGTTGATGCGTCACCAACAGCGCCCGCCGCAAGTTCTTCGCGTCGGCCACTTGAATCACCGTCGCGTCCGGGTGATCGCGCAACACGTCGCACGTCACGCGGGCGTCTTCGGTGCGCGGGGCGAGTTCGTTGACGCCGGGCGAGTCAATCACGGTGAACTTCTCGCCATCCAACTGCATCTCGCCGCGCGTGATCTCCACGGTCGTGCCGGGGTAGTTGGAGATGACGACAAACTTGCCGGTCAGCTTGCTGAACAACACGCTCTTCCCGACATTCGGGTTGCCGACCAAGATGAGGGTGCGTTCGTTCATCGGGTTGGCGCGTTGGTGCGAGCGCGCGCAGCGTCCGCATAATCTTGCAAGGCGGCGATTTGGTTGGTGTCGAGGCGGCTTTTGCGCTGCATTTTGCGCAGCCACTCCGCCCATTCTTCCCGGGAATACTTCGCCGGGTCGTACAGTTCGTGGCAACGGCCGCACTTGGCCACATACAACTTGCGGCCCGGATGCGGCGCCGGGTCCGCCGCGCCCACGGGCAGCGCGGCGGACACCAACACCAGGTTGATGAGCAATCGGCGCATCAGAACCCCAATCCAAACAGCAACCGGACTTGCACACGCTCTTGATCATCGAG
>CALBCO010000247.1 GCA_937927265.1 uncultured Verrucomicrobiae bacterium
CCCGGAATGCTCGCACAACATCCCGGCGGATGTCGAGATAATTATGAGATGGTTAGTAAATCGAACAACTCCACGTTCCCGATCGGCCGGTCGTACCAGCCAAACGGCTCGATCACTTTCAACGTCTCGCCATGATGCCGATGGCGCGGCCCAGTCGGGAAATGACGCAGCACCAATTTGTAGCGTTCCGTGCGAATCGCTCGCAGCGGTTCCGCGCCGCCGTGATAGGTCTGTTCAGCAAACACTTCGTCATGCAACGACGGCACCGCGCCGCGCACCAATGGCAACAAACTTTTGCCCTCCAACCGATGCGCCGGCGTCACGCCGAGCAGTTCGCAAATTGTTGGGTAAATATCCAAATGCGACACCAACGGTTCGATCACCCGTCCGCCGACGAACCCGCCCGGCCCGCGAATGATCAGCATCACGCCGATGCCTTGATCGGTGAGCGTCATCTTCGCATGCGGAAAATCAATGCCGTGATCCGTCGTGAAAATAACCAGCGTGTCCTCTTCCAGTCCGTAGTGTTTCAGCGCGTAAAGTACCCGACCGACGTATTCATCCATGATCCGCACGCCTTCATGGAAGCTGGCCACGTCGCGACGGATTTCGGGGAGGTCGGGCAGCCACGGGAAGGGCGCCGTGTAACGGGCATCGAGTTTCCGCGGGTCGTAGTATCGGGTCTTGCTGTACTTGTCCACGGCGTTGAACAAGCCGAGTTCGGGCCGCTGCAGATTGGCGTTGTGCGGCTCACCAATCCCGACCGGCAGGAAAAACGGTTTGAGTTTTTTGTCACGATTCATGAACCGCTCGGCAAAGAACCGTTGCACATGGTCCACTGTCTCCTCGTAGAACTGGCCGCGTTCGGGGCGCGTGTCGAGGATGCGTTGGTAGCCGAGTGGTGAGAGATCATCGTGGCCGGTCTCGTGTTGCACGCCGGCCAACACCGTCTCATACCCCTGCCGGTTGAGAAACTGGACGAGATGTTTTTGGTAATCATCAATCCGCCAACTCGGTGCGCGACCAGTCAGCCCAAACACGCCGATTTGATGCGGGTATTGGCGGTGAGCATCGCCGCCCGGCTGGGGCTGCAGGTCGGCGCGCAACAGAACGCTTTGCGAAACAGCACGCCCTCCCGCGCAAATTGCATCAGATTGGGCGTCTCGACAGGATAGCCATACGGCTGGATGTAACGGCCGCCGTCATGGCAGTGTAAATAAAGGATATTCATTGTATGTTTTTCGAATTTTCTTTCCCCACAACAATGTCGTTGCGGATTGTCATGACCGCCTCACCTCGATGTAGCTGGTCGCAGTGAACACTCCCCCCGGCTGCAGTGGGATTGCGCCCGGACGACGGTGCGGCTCGCGATTGGTCGGGTCAATGTTCGGAATCCCAAACCACGGCTCAACGCACACGAATGGTTTATCCGCCGTGGGCCATATTGCCAAGTCAGAAAAACCAGCAATCCCCACGCACACCTGACGCGTGGGGGTTTCCAGTGTGACGGACCGCGATTGCAGGCCGGTCAACACGACGGTGTCGCCTTCATCCGACGGCAACGGCAAGTCGGCGGCGCGGATGACTTGACCGGGCTGGCCGAACGGCACCAATTCACCCGTAAATTGTTCGTGAGGCCGGGCGTAGCGGCGAAACTGTTCGGGTTGCTCAAAACGCAGCACAAATTCCCGGCCCGGTGTTGGGAAACCTGGATGCAATCCAAAATTAAACCAGAATAGACGGTCATCCTGGTTGGCCACCGTGTATTCCAGCCACAACCTCCGTTCTTCCACCCAGTGTCTGGCCCGCAATTCGAACCAGTAAGGGAAAAACTCCCGCGTCCATTCATTGGCTGCGAGCACCAATGTCAAACGGTCAACTGCCCTCTCTGTGGGTATGAATTCCAATAACCGGGCAAATCCATGAAACGGCATCGGATACAACCGCCCGTCAGCAAGATAGAGGTCTTCCGGCCAGCGATTGATGATAGGAAACAGTATCGGCGCTTGTGCATTCCACCACAGGGGATCTCGTTGCCAGAGATGCTCGGTGTTATCTGGCAGTGTTCGTAGACTCGTCAACTCCGCACCAGCCGCCTTGACGGAGACTCGCAATTGTTGATTGGCAATTGTGTAAATCATGGCTGGACATTCAACTGAAGTCGCGACGATTCGTCACGTCAATTTCGATGTTCGGCTGCACAACTGAATCATTAGCACGAGGAGGACCTGAATGGATGGGGCGCAATGGCCTTTCGACCCGCCTCACGCCTGCCACCCACCGCCGTCGAAAGCGCCGCTGATGCGGCGCACTACAAAACCATGCCGTTCAACCCTGGTGCTCGAACTTACGCAGGAGCGTTTTAGAGTGCGGTGCGACAGCACCGCTTTCCCGTCGGTCCACTTCCGGAGACGATGGTCACCGGGCGACTCACGCGGGTCGAGGTACAGACAAGATGCCGCCGTCAACGTCTGACGGAAAGCGCGGTGTCGGGAATCATGCCGCTCATCGTCCAGATGCAGGGGAAATGGAGGAGTTTGCCGTTCGATTCGATGCCCGGCGTAATGGAGAGAAAAAAGTCGGGTGACTCATGTCTCATGATGACCGGCCCGCGGAAAAACCGTCCACCCAAAAGTGAAACTTTTAGCCCTGCGCTAATCATTCGGGTGCCCAACACACTTGTGACGAGTTGGGAATTCAATCTCTGCACAAATCACCAGCCATGGCGGCGTCTGAAACAGACCGGGCAGCTTGCCGCTCCCTATAAGGACAACACGTACTCTGCGAGATCGGCCAACTCTTGCGGTGTCAGGTCAGAGGTTTTGCCATGCTTGTCGCTGTCATTGAATGTCTTCAGCACCTCCAGCATCGTCGCCGCCCGACCGTCATGCAGGTACGGCGCCGTCCGCCACGTCTCCACGAGTGTTGGCGTATCAAACAGCTCGTCTTTCTCGCGGGCGGTGCCTGTCCCCACCTTGTATTCCTTAAGGTCGGTAAACAACGGGGCGGGATGGCACGCGGCACAACCGGCTCGCTGAAAAATCTTTTCGCCACGTTGGGCCGCCTCGCTCAGTTTGCCGTTCACGAGATACGGACTCGGCACGGGAGTCAGGGATTTCAGGTATTCGTCGGTCGCCTGGTAAACTTCTTCGGGAGCCGTTGCCAACTGGATGAACCGATAACCAGCCCGAACCGCTTTCTCGGCGGATTCGCGCACGCCGGTGCTCATCGCCGGCGGCGTCCGATGCGCCCAGAGCAGGCTCTTGGTGTTTTTCGGATTGCCAATGCCGTCGTTGAGCAGATCCCAATTCAGCCCGTCCACCCGCGCGTCCGGGTGGCAGGACCCGCAACTCTGCCACTGCTGGAAACAATGGGCCGCATCAAAAAACGCCATCTCGCCCCGACGCGCCGCCGTCAACGGTTGTTGCGGGCCAAGCGCCACCGTGACCGGCTTGGCGGCCGGATCCGCCACGTCCACCGCTTCCACCGCATCGGAAAAATACTGCGCGACGTAAGCCCGGTTGCCGAGCATCGTCAACGCGCGCGGGCCGTTGCCGGTCAACGCCAGCCGCCGGCGCGCTCCCGTCAGAAACGCCAGATCATCCGGCGTCTGCGAACCGCCGCTGGCGTACTCGGTCCCTTTCGGGCTGGTCCCGGCTTTCGCGAGCCGGGCGTGCAACTCGGCCCGGTCCACCACCAGCAGTTCCTGCGTGCCAGCCAACCCGATCACCACCGATTTGCCGTCCGCGGTGCACCCGACCGGCCACGGATTCGCCGCGCCCCGGTCCACCTCGTCGAGCAACACGGTGTTGACCAGTTTCCGCGCCGCCACGTCAATGATGCTCAGCGCGCTGGTGTTCATCCAGCCGCGTTCGAGTTGGGTCGTGGGCAACTGATACCGGCCCAGCGTGTGCGTCACATAGGCGAACTTCCCGTCCGGCGACAACGCAATCCCGCGCGCCCCGGTGCTGCCGTTAGGCAATTCAATCACCGTCGGCTGGCCGGTGGCCACGTCCAGCGCCGTGACGACCGCCGCCACGACCGGCGCCGTGGCCGCTTGAGCCGGCAACAGATTCACGACGAACAACGTCTTGCCATCGCCGCTCAACGCGACCGCCACCGGCTCGCGGGTGACCGGCCATTGCTGTTTTTCCTGCCCGGTCGCCGCATCGCGCACGCTGATCGTGTGGTTGAACCGGTTGGCGAGATACACCGTCTGGCCATCGGGCGAAAACACCGGAGCCGACGGCGTGTGCCCCGCGCGCCACGTTGCCGCCAATTTGCGTCCCGCCACGTCCACCACCGCCACGGCACCCGCGGGGTCGTCGGTCGTGACCACGAGCCGTTTGCCGTCGGGCGACAACGCGAGGCCGTTCGGCGCGGCCGGTATATCCACCGTGCCGGTAACTTTGCTGGTCGCCGCGTCCACCATGGCCACCTTCTTACCGGTGGCCAAGGCCACAAACAGCGTTTTGCCTTCCTTGTCGGCGACGACGGCGATGGGCGACAAATACTCGGCGGCCATCGCCGCCTGACTGAGGAGCGTCACCGCCAACGCGAGGGCGAGCCACGGACGGCGGGCTGGGACAGCCCGCCCAATCAGGTCAGTAGCTGCGGGGAGCGCGCGGTGGCCCCACCGCGCCGTTGGTCGTTCAGTCATTGGGTTGTTCATCCTATCAGCCGCAGTTGAAAGTGGGCAGAACCGGCGATGACCCGCAGAACCAACCACTTGAAGTGGTTGGATGGCCTCACCTGCTGGGTGAACGGTAGGGCGCGCCGAACGCCGTACTTACCTTGCAAACAGCGGCGCGCCCGGCGGTCGCGCCCTACCCACGACAATTCAACTGCGGAATTCAGGTTCATTGTACTTTTTCCTTGTTCAAGTTGGCTTGGGTTTGGAGTTCGGCCAGGCGCTCGGCGGGAGGCCGATAGTCGCCCCAGAGCGGGCAGTTCATGGCGATCCACGTCTTGATCGCCAGCATTTCGTCGCGGTCGAGCGCGACTTTGTTATGGCCGCCTTCGAGCACCTGAATCAACCGGCTCTGCAAGGCGCCGAATGTTTTCGGCTCGGCCTTGGTCTGCCGCTGACCGTACTGCGTATTGAAGTGATCCACCAGTTTCATGTTCACGACCGTTTTGTAGGAGGTCGGTACGGCGTTATTGTCGCGAGTGCCGCGCAAATCCAGTTTGGCCTCGCCCGTGCCGTCATGACAGGAAACGCAATGCCACCGTCGCTTGTGGGAACCACCTCCCCCTTCGATGCGGGGATGCCGAAGTGGGGGAACAGCAGTTTGGCGATTCATGACGATCTCGTTGTATTGATTTTGTGAGCCAAGAGCAAGTTTCTTTTGCATTCTAGCCCGAATCATTCGCGCCCCGTTTCAAAGCCGAAATTACGGTGAAGTGCGAGGGTGAAGAAAAGGGGGCGCCCGCTAATGATTCGGGTTCATTGGCGAACCATAAGGGCATGGGATTGGAGTGAGAGGGTGGTTTTCCCGAAGCAATTGAAGGTTCAACGGCAAAACGAATTTAACGATTGGACGGATTTTGAAGATGATATGAAGATCGGCTGTCCCACAACTTCAACCCAGTCCGGGCAAATAGGCTGCTTCAGGCGTGCCCAAGAAACACCCGCCGCCACCGGCTGTCCCATCGCGCTCGAGCAGGCTGCGCAAGTCCAGTCGTTGCCACAACGCCGCGCGCAGCAGCGTGAACAGTCGGGTAAAGCTGTGGCTCCACTGGCTCAGGAACGCTCAGGATATGGCCGATGCGACCGTGCTGCAAACGGCGCACGACTCGACAGCGCAAATTCTCCTTGGCGCGCGTGCCCCAGAAGACCTCCCGCTGCGCCAACGCGGCGAGGTGGGCAAAGTCCAGATAAGCTTTGTCAAAGATCACGATCTCGCCAGCGGCCACGCCGGCGCAGAGTTCGTGCGCGCGGCGGTTGTCGTGTTCGCCGGCGGTGTCCACGATGGCAAAGCGCGGCAGGAAGGTTGGGAGGTTGAGCCGCACATGGCCTTTGGCGGCGGCTTTGCGGCGGGGTGCTTGGCCCAATCCAGACAGCGGGCGACCAGTTGAATGGTGGTGGAGTCCACGACATGGATCAGACGCTGGAAACGGAAGGCGAACTTCGGACGGCGACGGGCGCCGCAGCCCGGATGAAGTTGTGGCAAATGATCGAGTATGTGCCAGAACAACTGCTCGGCCAAGAGCGGGTCGCGCTGGCGGTTGGCGTGCGAGAGCGCGTTCTTGCTGGGCGGCGTGGCGGCGCGAATTGCCGACAGGGGACCGGAGTGCAGGCGCAGCGCATCACAGACGTCGTTGAGGCTGAGGGCATGAGTGAGTTGGGCGTAGAGCAAACTCACGACATGACTCCACGGACGAAACGACCGTGCGTGGGAGTCCATCCCGGTGTCGCGGGCCAATTGCGGCACGAGATGGTTGGGAATGAGATTGCAGAGTTGGCGCAGGAGAGTGAAACTGCTGCGCGTTGGCTTGCGGGTGGTTTGGTTTTGCATGGCCTGCTTTGTGGCAGGTCAAACCGCTTCAAGCCAACTTCTATTTCCCCTCATCATCAGAAATCCACTAAACCTATGGGACTACAATGATTCGGGTTCTATCATTGGAAAGCGGATGTCGCTGGGTGTCGTGTTCGTTTCAATGGATCGCTGCGGTGCCGGAACCGTCCAGCACCTGCAACGTCGAGACCTCCTTGATTCCCTGGTGATCCGCCCAGGCCCAGGCGACGCGTTTGTCGGACGTCACGGCAAACAACTGCGGATGCTTGCCCAAATGACCGTGCCCCAGCCAGTTGGCGATCACAGTGGTGCCATCGGTGAGGCGGTGAAACCCGGCGATGAATTTTCGCCCCAGGGCAAGCCCGCCAGATCGGCATTGGAGAACGACCAGACCGTGCGGCCCTGCGGATCAACTTCGATTAGCATGGCGTCGCGGGCCTTGTCGGTCACTGAGATCAGGGTATTGCCCGAAGCCAGCCAGCAAGCGTTGAAGTCCCCGCCGGGAATCGCCACCTCGAAGATCCGCTTGCCGGCGGGCGTGTACTCGCAGACCCGCTTGCCGGTGTAGTGCGACACGAGATAATTGCCATTCGCCAACCGGCGCGCTCCGCGCAAGCGCAAGGCCGGCGGGCCGTCAGGACACAAATCGGCGGCAATACTGGTCTCGGCACGGATCACCCCCTGACCATCCACGATCAACAATCGCCCCTTCGTGCTTTCGGCCAAGAACGTGCGTCCATCCTCCAAGCGTTGGCAGGCCACCACGGTGCCGCCAGCAATGGCATATTCAAAGACGACTTTCCCGGCAGGCGAGACTTCGGTGACGGCGTTGCCGGCGGCATACAACACGTTGCCCCCGGGCAATGCCCAGAGATCGAGCGGCACATCGCTGGTCGGATGCTGCCAGACAATCGCGCCGCCCGCTTCCAGCCGCAAAATCCGCTTGCCGAGATGGTCGGCGCAGATCAGAGCAGGTGGCTGACCGGAAGTATTCTGGCCGTGGGCCGACGAGAAGATGGACAGTGCGACCGCCACTGCCGTCAGTGGAAAGCGGCCCATCCTTCGGTGCTGGGCCAGGTAAGCTGAGCCGGTCACACTCGGTGGGCCGCGACGAGCCGCGCGAAATGCTCGAAAGAACGGTCGTAGGTGGCTTCGGCGTCGGCCGGAAAACAACAAGCCGGCAACTCGCGGCTGCGCCAGTGATACGTCAGGCAGTCACAACACATCCCTTTGCGTGAACAGGGTTCGTAGGTGCAATTGCACCGGCTCCGGTTTCGATCTTTTTGGCAGTTCATAACGCGCGTCTTTACCAAAAAACCGGCCACAATAAAAGCCTTACGCCGTGCGCAGCCGGATGCGGAGTAATTCACTCGGCTGCCAGAGCCGCATGCGCGGCCCCCACGTGCCGGTACCGCGGCCGACCAGCAGCGTCATCCCGTCCACGTCATATCGCCCCACGCGGCGCGGATAGCTCAGGCCAACGATGTACGTGAACGGCCAAATCTGCCCGTTGTGGGTGTGACCGGCCAACATCAACCCCGTCCCCAACCGCGCCGCCTGCTCCGCCTGCCACGGCGTGTGCGAGAGGAAAATCGTCGCCCCCGGCGGGCGGCGGGCCAACGCGCGGGCCACCACGTCGTCGGGTTGGCCAAACTGCCGGCGCACAGTCAGGTCATCCACACCGGCTAACACCAGTCCCGGCGCGACCTGCCGCGCTTCATCGCGCAACACGAACCAGCCGGCCTCATGCAACACCTGCACGCTCCGCGCGATGCCGACGTAGTGCTCGTGATTGCCAGTCACGGCCCACACGCCGAGCGGCGCGCGCAACTGACGCAACAGCGGAATGTATTCAGTCAGGTGTTCCGGTTCGCCGTCCACAATGTCGCCCACCGCCACAATCAGGTCGGGCCGCAGGGCGTTGATGCGTGCGACAAGTCGCGCCAGCCACCGACCGCCAATCATCGTGCCCAAATGAATATCCGACACGGCCACCAACACCATTCCATCCCGTTCGACGGGCAGCCCCGGCAATCTCACCTCGTACTCGCGCACCACCGGGTCACGGAAGCCCTGAATTATCGCCACCGCCGCCAGGCCGGCTGCGCCGGCCAACGCCCACCCGCGCGCCGGCGGCCACCAACGACCGCCGAGCGTCAGCGCATCCGCCGCCAACGTCGCGGCAAACAGCAAAAACAACACGCCGATCCACATCGCGCCGAACCATTCGAGCGGCCCCGCCACCGCCGTGAGTTTCTGCGCGCCGAGGACGCGCGCCAGCGGGTAGCTCAGCCACAAAGCCAGCGCGGTCAGCAGCAGCGTTCGTCGCGAGCAGTGCGCGACCACCCACGGCACCGAAGCAGCCCGCCAGAACACATAGGCGTGCATCACCGCCCAGAGGCTCAGCACAACCGTCAAAAAAACCGCGAACCGCCAGCCGCTCATGGACGGCGGCTCCCGCAGGTGATTGTCGGCTCGACGGACTTCTTCATTCGTGGGACAACTATGCCCAATGAAAGTCGAAATTCCAGCAACATTGAAAGCCGACATTCCCCAAACCATGTGGGGCAAGATCCTCAGCGCCACGCCGGTGGTGATGGCCGTGGTGGCCACCATGCTGGCCGGGCTGTCCACCAGCGAGATGACGCGCGCCCAGTACGCCCGATCACTCGCGGCCCAACGCCAATCCAAAGCCGGCGACCAATGGAGTTTCTTTCAAGCCAAACGATTGCGAGGCGCCCTGCAACGCAACACCATTGATCTGTTGCAGGCCAACGCCGAAGTGCGGCCACTCGACCCGGCGGCCTTGCCGGCCACCACGGACACGGCTCTGACTTGGCTCGCGCGCGGCGAAACGCCCCCCGTGCCGCCCGGCCCCCCGCTCGATCCGCACATCGAACAGGCCATCGCGGCGGTGGCAAGCCTGCAACCAGAGACGGCGATCGCGCGGTTGTTGGCAAAAGTGCCCGACCAGATGCTCGACGACGCATTGCGGGCGGCCCGCGACCGCGCGCAAGCGTATGAAGAACTCACCGCGCCGGTCAACCAGGCCATCGAGCGTCTGGAAAACAGCCTGCCCGGTGGTGATGCGGCGCTGCGGCGCGATTTCATTGCTGCCCGGCTCCGCTACACGGCGCAACGCGACGACCGTGAAGCGCGGCTCAACCAAGCGATTGCCCACCTCTACGAACTCCAAGTCCACAAGAGCAACATCCTGGCCGACCGGCACCATCAACGAAGTCGGTGGTTCTTCCTCGGCATGTTGGCGGCGCAAGCCGGGGTGATTATTTCCACGTTCGCCATGGCTGCCCGGCAGCGCAACCTGCTCTGGACGATTGCGGCGGTGGCGGGTCTGATCGCGGTCGCGTTTGCGATTTACGTGTATCTTTATATTTGAGGCGGCGGGCCGGGGACTGTAGTATGTCGCCGCAGACGGAGAGGTGCCAGAGTGGTTGAATGGGCTGGTCTCGAAAACCAGTATGGGCTTCGGTCCATCGAGGGTTCGAATCCCTCCCTCTCCGCCAGTGCCCTCAGTGGTCGTCGTGATCACTCACCACGGGCGGCGGCCCCGTGCGAAACTCCATGTGCCGGATCCGTCCCCCGGCATGGCTGATCCACCCCCCAAGCACCACGCAAACCACCGCCGCCACCAACGTGACCGCCGTCAACCAGCCACCGGCCTTCGGGAATTTCCAGACCGCAACCATCGTGACCACCGCCAACACCGCCGTGGCATAAAACACCAGCGCGAAGGTTTCCGCCCGGCCCGCGTGCGCGTGCAACCACGCGCGGCTGTCTTTGTCCAACTGCTCCTCGGTCTGGTGTTCGGCGCGTTCACCGTATTCGTTGACCGGCCACACCGCCAGACAACCCACCAACACAATCGCCAACGCGATCACCTTGGCGGCCGTGCTGCGGGCCATCACCGCGAACACCAACGCCAACACGCCCAACGCCGTCGCGTACACCGGCAACGGATTCAGGAGCACGTGGACGTACTCCGGTCGCCGCAACGCTTCCCACATCTGTTGGATTTCGTTCATGGGGAAATTAAAACATTTTCGGCCCACGAACGCAAACCGCCACCTGGTCGAGGCGGCCGACCGGATAGCGGCGTGGTGGAATTGACCTTACTTCTTGGACGGGCAGGACGGGCATTTGCAGTCCTTGTTCGGGCAGGGATCGCCGCATTGTTTGCAGCAACACTTGCTCTTGGACTTGTCACAGCCCGAGCCGCACTGCGCCCACAACGGAGCAGCGCCCAACATCAGCGCCACCATCAGGATGCTCAGGGTTTTCATGTTTCTCTCCTTTCTGTTGTTTGGTGTTTCACTTCCTTGTGCCATTTCCACAGCAGGTAAATCGCGGGATACACGAGTAGTTCCATGATGAACGACGTGGCCAAGCCGCCGACCATCGGCGCGGCGATGCGTTTCATCATGTCGGCGCCGGTGCCAATGCTCCACATGATCGGCAGCAGTCCCATCGTCGTCGCCGCCACGGTCATCAGTTTGGGCCGAATCCGTTTCACTGCGCCGTGGATGATCGCCTCTTCCAACTCAACGCGATTGCGTAGTTTACCGGCGCGTTTGGCTTCGTCGTAACTCAGGTCGAGGAACAAAAGCATGAAGACGCCAGTCTCGGCATCCAAACCCATCAAAGCGATCATGCCCACCCACACGGCAATGCTGATGTTGTAGTCAAGCAGCCACAACAACCACACCGCGCCGACCAAGCTGAATGGCACGGCCAGCATCACCACCATCGTCTTGAACCACGATTTGGTGTTGGCGTAGAGCAACAGGAGAATCAACGCCAGCGTGACCGGCACGACGATCTTCAACCGCTGCCGGACGCGCAGCATGTTTTCGTACTGGCCGCTCCAGACCAAGTGATAGCCGGTCGGCAACGTCACACTGGCCACCGCTTTCTTTGCGTCCGCGACGTAACCGCCCACGTCGCGCCCGGCGATGTCCACAAACACATACCCGGCCAGCATCCCGTTCTCATTGCGAATCATGGCCGGACCGGTGGTCAGTTTGATCTCGGCCAACTCGGCCAGTGGGATTTGCCGGC
>CALBCO010000248.1 GCA_937927265.1 uncultured Verrucomicrobiae bacterium
GAAACTCAGCCTGGGCGGTGCCTCTGCTGTCAAACCTTTGTTTGTGATCTTGACCTCCAGTGGGGCAGCGAACGACTGCCAAGCCTCCGGCGCGAGTTGCTCCCGGGTGACCGGCTTGTCGGGAAGACTTCCGGTGACGGCTTCTTGCGCGTTCGTACTAGTAGCGAAGGCCGTTAGAAGTGTAACCACAATGACACGATTGATTGCATTCATATTGTTCTCCTGATTACCACAATTTGCGTTCTCGGCGGACTTGCGTGCGCCACACGGGTTCAATCAACAATTGATCGCCTACCATTTCAACCGTCATCGGCATGATGCGCGGCCCGGTGAACTCGTGGTCCACGTAGTAGTCGGTGTTGCCCCAGACCGCCAACTGCCACTGACCCTTGCTATCGCGGAACATGCTGGCGTTCCCGCCATGTGGATGGGCAACACCCATGAAACGATACGGGCCTTCAATCTTGTCGGCGACGCCATAACCGGTCGCGTAGGAGCCATGGTCAAAAATATTCAAGAACACATATTTTCCATGGATCTTCCGCAGATGCCAGCCGCAGTCGTAATTCTGTTGGCTGCCGTCCGTCCACCGAACGGTTTTCATCCCGTACGATTCGTCCAAACCCGTCATGTCTTTTTTGAACCGGCGCAACCCGTTGAAACCCGTCAACAAATAGGCATACCCATCGTCATCGGCAAACAGGGACACGCCGTCATTGGCGGCTATGCGCCCGACCAACTCATACGGCCCGGCGCCCGTGCCTTCGGGGCTGCGCCACAAGCCGATACCGGTCTTGTAGCCGTTCTCGGTGCGCATCCCCAGAATGCCGGAGACCACATACAACCGATTGTTGTGCCACAACGGACTGCCTTCCCACATGACCAATTCATTCGGCTCTTCCAGGCGCACCGGCTTCTCGCTCAACGGTTGTTCCGGCCACCGCTGATGATCCGCCGCGACGGCCGCGGCGGTGCCGACGACAATCTCCTCCCACTGGGGTTGATCGAGGCTCTTGGTTCGATACATCAACAGTTTGCCGCGAGCTTCGCGAAACTCAAACGAGGCCGTGTAATAATAATAACCGTCCGGCGCAAAGAGCAGTTCGGGATCGGCCTGATGTTTCGGATGAACCGGCTTGGTTTCCGCCCACGGCCCCATCATCGTGAAATAGTTGAGCCGCTCGCGCGCAAGGTTGTTGCGGCCGCGCTCCCACGTCAACGGCACAAGACCGGGCCGGTCGCGGAAGTTGGCGTTGCTGTCGGCCCCGGACACTGTGGCGGCATAGCGTCCCTCGCCAGTCGGGAAGACGGTTGTCTGACCGCAATGATTGAGGAACTGCATCGGCCGCCCATACGGGCCGAGCACTTTGTCGGAGGTGGCGATCAGCGCGTCGTGGCTGGGATCAATCACCCGGTACTGCCAACTACTGAACACCAACTGGTACACGCCATTGATCTTGGTCAGAAAGAAGCCGTTGGCCGCGGCGCCCTGCCAATATCCGCGCAGCATGCCGCCAGCCGGTTGCACCATGTCAATATCGGCCATCAGGTTGACTGGCGCGCTGGCCAAGCCATCCAACTTGTCGTTCAGCCGAGCGATCCAGCCCGCGCCCCACAGCCAATACACCGCGCCATCCTCATCAGCAAACACAGAAGGACTGCCGCCGCTGCGCGTCGTGATCTGCCCCAAATCCTCATACGGACCTTCGGCCTTCCCGCTGCGACTGCGCAACAAGCCGGTGCCCTGCTCATTCATCGCATAAGCGATGAAATACGTGTCGCGCAGATAATGAATCTCCGGCGCGGTCATCCCGCGCGCCAGCGGCCCTGTGGGGTCGTCAGGATTCACCCGGTATTCTTTCTGCCAGGCGCTGCCCTGTTTCTCGATACTCCAGACTTGGCCCAGAGGGGACCATGTTTTCAAATCTGCAGAAACCCAAAGATAAATCCCGTCGTTGTTTTGGAAATCCACCGGGTTGGGCAGTTCTGATTTTTGATTTTTTCGAAGGGTGCCCATCGTGCCCGTCAAATACCACCGGCCATCGCCGCCACGGCAAATACTCGCGTGACGCAGCGGTTGGTCCAGCAACGGCGCGACCATTTGTTTCGGTTGTTGCGCGGCTGCGGGCCAGGCCCCCAGAAGAAGCACCAGCACGGCGAGCGACCAGAGGCGAGAGGAATTGGGGATGGTCAATGTTGTCATGACTTATTCCTTTAGCGTTGCAGATTGAGTTCAACCAACGAGGGCCGCCCGCCGCGCAGACAAGCTGCGCGCACAGTCTTCCCATCACGAAAAACCCGCGCCAGTCCGCCATCGGCAATGAGCAGTTCCGGCGGCGAATACGGCCCCAACAGTTTGGCCGCCCGACTCACCAGCGTGTCCTGATGCGCCCGGCCATCACGCTTCGTAAGCGCGGTAAAGACCAGATAATAGGCGCCGTCATGCTTGAATACGCTGGCCCCAGCCTCGCGCTGACATTGCAGCGGACACGCCTGACGCGGCCAGCCGGGCACGGTGGCCAACAGATTGACCGGCGCGGCCGCCCGGCCATCCAATTCGGGCGTCAGCGGCACCAGCCAGCCGTCGGCCCACGTCAAGTACACCGTGCCGTCGTCTTCCACAAACAAATCGGCATCCCCTTGCAATAGAAAGCTCAGTGGACTGACGTTCCGGTTTTCCGGCGATCCTTCAGCAATCAACGTCCGCGCTTTTTCCGCGCCTTGGTAGGTGACATAACGCTGCCGGTACGGCCCTTTCCATGCCGCGTTCATCAGCGGCGGCAAGAACGCCTTTTCAGGATCCTGGCCGCCGAAAAGCAGATGCACGTGATACCGGTTCTTGGCCAGCGAGATCACCCACTTGTTTTGGCGTTCCAACCAGTGCAAACGTGGCGCAGTCACTGCGTGGCCGGCCCCGCCGGTCTGGAACCGGGCCGGCTGATACTGGCCCAAGGAATAGAACCCCTCCGCCCCCGCAAAGGAATCAAACCGCCAAACGAATCCGACTTCCGTCCACGTCTGCCGGTCGGAGGATTTCCACAGAAACACTCCCTCGTTGTTGTGGAAATCCACATTGCCGTCGGTTTTCTTGGTGCCGAGCGTACCGGTGAGGTAATACACGCCCTGATGGAGCGTGACCGCAGGGTCCAGCAACGGCCGCTCCACCACAATGGGTTGCTCACTGATCACTCGATCAGCCGCGCGAATCGCGGGGGTGACGATCAACATCGCCGCCACAGTGATAATCCCATAAGCCGCAGTTGAAAGTGGACAGAACAGGCGAGGCC
>CALBCO010000249.1 GCA_937927265.1 uncultured Verrucomicrobiae bacterium
CATGAATAGACTGCGATGTGGGACTGCTGAGGTTGTCATTGGTGTGATCCTTTCTGGTTGATGGTTTGTGCCGCCGACGTTCCGTGTCAGCGACACCGCACTATTTGCCACAACCTCAGTGGCCCGCATAGCATCTACCCAAGACAACTCAACTGAGGGATTTCGGTTCACCGTAAATTCACTCGTAAAATCGCAATATGATGCTATTCATACGTCATGAAAACTAACTTCACGCTTCACCTCTCCGTCTGCATCACCGTCACGGTCTTGAGCAGCCTGCTGCTCGGCTGCGGCAAAGCCTCCGAAAAAGCCACCGAGAAAATGATGGAGAAAGCGATCGGCGATGGCGCGAAAGTGGACATCCAAGGCGACAAGATGACCGTCAAAACCTCGGAGGGCGAATTCGTGGTTGCCGGCAGCGGCAGCGCGTCCATCCCGGAAGGTTTTCCCAAGGATGTTCATGTGTTCCAAGGGGCGACCATCACTTCATCCATGAAGATGGCCGACGGAATGCAAGTGGTGCTTCAGAGCCGGGAACCAATGGCCAAAGTCCGGGCCACCTACGTGGAAACCATGAAAGCCCAGGACTGGACCGAGGAATCCGTCATGGACGCGGGGGACACGGTGATGCTCAGCTACACCAAGGACAAACGGTCGGCGGTCGTGGTTCTGCTGAAGGATCCAAAAGGCACGGTCATTCAAGTCTCGACCAAGTTGGATTAACCGGCGGATGACACCCGTCCGGTACTTTTGTTCAGCCTGCGGGACCGGTCCCGGACTTTTGCGGCGGCTCCTGCTCGGTCTGAGCGCGGCAGTCGCCCTGACCAGCCACGCCGATGATTCCCGTGAATTGTGGCGCAGCGTGTCGCGGGTGCGCGGCATCATGGAAATCGAACACCGGAGTTGGATTCGTGAGCCGAACGGCAGCCCGCCAACCTTCGCCGAAACCACCGACCTCTGCGTGGTGCGGTTCGTCATGGTCCAAGAACGCCTGCACCACAGCGAGAACCTTATCTGGCACGCGGTGGAGACCGAGTTGACCGGGACGAAACGGCGCACGGAGTCGGTGGAGCGTTACGGCAACAACACCGCGGCCGGTCAGTTCCGCAGTCCCGCGCGCGACCCGCAGGAGTTCCGGCTCTCGATGACAAGTGACGGGAAGTGGGAGATCGTATCGCCGCAGTTTATCCAAACGCCATTTGATTACGTGATCGTTTACACCGGCAAAGATGCGGGGACGCTCACCGAAACCCATAACTCAGTCCAGAGCGCGCGGATTGTCGGCAACATACCCAAAAAAATCGGCCCCCTCACGGGCCGGTACGCCGATGCCGGCAAGTTGGCCGGCAAAGACACGCGCGGGTTCACCAAGACCGCAACGGTCCGCCTCTGGCCGGAGTTTGACGACGTGGAGGTGGAGGTGGCCATTGACGACTACGCTGATTGGGTGCCGCGCGGCAACTTGGCCGGGCCGCAGTCGCCCGGCAATTTCCTGAAGGTGCGCGCGGTGTTGAAACCCAAGCCCCCGGCCACCAAAGTTCTGGCGGAAGCGAAACTGTTTCGGTTCGAGTTGGCCGAAGTCACGCGCGAGCCGGGCGTGGCGCTGAATTGGCCGCTGAACGCCACCGACAACCACCCGGACTTGCAGTTTGTCGCGCAGCCAGACGTCCAGTTAGGCGCCGAGAATCTCACCGCCCAAGTGCCGCCCCTGAAAAATCGCGAAGAGCGCGACGAAGCGACAGTGCGGTTGGCCGCGCACGATTTTGGCGCGGCGGGAGAACTACGGGTGATCTGCGCGTTGACTGATGGCCGGGAAGTGGGTGGTTATTTGTCGCACGATGGCCGCCGCCTCGCGCCCATTCCGCTGCCCTACCGGCGCGATGATACCCGCATCGCAGAAAAGTGGCGCCGGGAGTGGAAAGTATCTGGTAGTGATGCCGCCGATGATGACGCCGAGCCGGTCGGCAACGGCGCGACGGGTGACGGGTTTTCCCACTACGAAGAATACCGGGGCTTCGCCGTGGGCGGGCTGCACCTTCGCACCAATCCGGCGCGCAAAGATTTCTTCGTCCACAACGCCATCGGGCGGAAAGCGATTGCCGGTCTGGCGCACTTTGCGACGATCACCAAGCTGACAACGCATTTTGAACTGCGCCGCAATGAACTGCCGGAGTCGCGGCGCATGAACTACAACCGCTCAGCGAAATCGCCGCGTTCCACGGAGGAATTTCAGCACGCCGTTGTGCTCGACGACAAAGCGGAAGGCGAGGCGTCGGAGACGGTCAGCACCGGCGCGGTGGCGCGCCCCAAGACGACGCAGCGCGTCAGCGTTCATCCGCTCCTGTTCACGCCGGGGCGCAAACCGCACGAGGCGGAATCGGCCATCGCGCATGAGTTGTTGCATTCGATTGGCGTGAAAGAACACGGCGACGCCGACCGCGACGTGGTGTGGATTCGCCGCGAAGGCGGCGAGCATCCCGGCGTCTGGCTGGAAGAACGCCCGGCCGGCTGGAGTGAATCGCAGGGGCGGATGGTGTACTCGGATAATCCCGGCGTGCGGATCCGGTTGATCAACTCCGCTGGGCTGGAAGTTCCCCCGGAGGGACTGGCGCTGTTCGAGGAGCCGGTCATCCTGTATCTGGGCGAACATCAGGGCAAACATTCCGGCGTGGTGGACTGCGTGATCCGGTACGATTGCGCGAAGGCGTTTCGGGTGCCCGACCGGGCGCGCGACCGGTTCTTGAAGGAGATCGAGCCGGTGGGGATGGGCTTGTGCAACTCGGCGACTGGGACCGAGTTCAACGCGCCCGGTCTGCCGCTGGTCCGGTATGGCAACGCGCAGCGCGGCAACTGCCAACAGCACTTTTGCGTGCGCGATGATGCGCCCGACCCGGGAGGCAAACCATGATCGTGAATACGTTGCTATTGGGATTAGTGATCGTGGCCGGTGGCCCCGATGATGAAACGATCTGGCGCGGCTGGCCAGTCCATGTGCGCGTGACGCCGCCCGCCGAGGTGCGCGTGACGGGGCCGACGGAAGTCGCCTTGCAGCCGGGGAAAGATGGATGGGTCATCAGCCCGGCCACCAGCGCCCAAATGCAACTCGGCCGGTACGAGTTCACGGCCGGCACCGACACATGTGCAGTCACGGTCGCCGCCGCGCCGGCGCAGTTGACGCCGGCGCAAGCCAATCGGCGCCGCGAGATCGAATTGTGGGTTGCCACCGAGTTGGGCGACCACGCGGCGGCGCGGCGCGTGGCCGAAGAGTGGACGACTGCCGAGCCAAAGTCCGTCACCGCGCACGCGGCATTGGGCGAGGCGTTGTACGCGGCCGGTGATGTGGGGGGTGCGTTCAAAGCGTATCAACAAGCCATCCGGTTGTACCCAGCGGGACGGGAAGCACCGCGGTACCTGCATCGGCGCAGTGGCGAGTTGTTCAATGAAATGGTTGCTAAAGTTCCCGGTCGTCCGGTCACACCCGAAGCGGAGCCGATCCCTGTCGCGCCGGTTGCCGCAGCGCCGGCCAAACCGGATTTGGCCGAAGCGGCGATTCTGGCCGACCGCGCAGGGCAATGGGCAATCGCGGCGGAAGCCGGTTCGCAGTACGGCAGCGGCGCGCCGTATTCGCCGCAGCAAGCGACCGGTGCGCCCAATGTCCCGCAAGCCGACGACCACGGCAACGCGTGGTGTCCTGCCAAACGCACTGGCGGCACAGAATGGCTGGAACTGACCTTCGAACGCGCCGTCGTTCCGACCGCAGTCCGTGTTCGTCAAAACTTTGGCGCGGTGGGCCTCATCAAAATCGAGGGCATTGATGCCGCTGGCCAGAAACAAGTTTTGTGGGAAGGTCGCGATCCGCACGCCACCACCCACACGCGCGAAATTCGCTGGTTCAGTGTCGGCGCGCCGGCGGGCGGCGGACCGATTATCAAATTGCGTCTCACCATGGATCTCGACAGTCACCCCGCTTGGAAACAAATTGACGCCGTGCAACTCGTGGGCGTTCCCGCGTCTTGACCGGCAACACCGGCTGCGGTGGATTGCCGGGTGAAAACACTGACCAGAGTTTTCCCGGGGATGTCGGCTCGCCTACCCGCCGATCTCGGACATGGCGCGATTGGTGGCGACTTGGTTTTCCGCGAGACCGTGTCCCCACGGCTTCTGGTGGACGGACTCGCGGATGAGCTTCTTGAGCCGGTCGGCTGTCCAACCGGCACGGAGCGGCTTGCGCAAGTCCACTTCGTTCTCGCGCAGCAGACAGAGGCGCAAGATGCCGTCGGCCATGAGGCGCATCCGGTTGCAGCCGGCACAGAAGGGATTGCTCACGGAACTGATGAAACCGACTGTGCCTTTCGCGTTCGGCAGCCGGAAACACGGGCTTCGCCGTCGAGTTTGCCGTCGTTCTCGGGCACGAGCGGGCCGAGCGTGTTCTCGATGTGCTGACGGATTTCGGTTTCGGTGATGACGTTGGTTTGTTGGAACTGGGCGATGCCGCCGAGGGGCATCATTTCAATGAAACGCACTTGCCACGGCCGGTCGAGCGTGAGCCGGGCAAGATCGGCCATGTCGCCGTTGTTGTTGTAACCGCGAACGGGGACGGTATTGATTTTCACGCGCAAGCCGGCACGCTCGGCCCCCGTCGGCACACCGGGCAAGCGCCCACGGTGGAACCGCCACTGTCTCCACCGTGCCCATCTGGCATCTGGCAACGCTGAGTCGCAAAAAGTGAGTCGCCCGTGTATTTTCTGGTGGTAATCCGCGCCGACTGTGATACCGTCCCACACCCAAAATCCAAACTGGAGGCGAGTGACCCGATGAATCATCATCACAAAGAACTGGACAAGTGGGTCAAAGAAATGGCCGCCATGTGCCAGCCGGACAAAATTGTCTGGATTGACGGTAGTGACGCACAGCGCAAACAGCTCACGGCGGAAGCAATCAAGACCGGCGAAGTCATCGAGTTGAACCAGGAACTGTTGCCGGGCTGTCTCTACCACCGCACCGCGGTCAACGACGTCGCCCGTACCGAGGGCTTGACCTACATTTGCACGGCGCGAGAAGAGGATGCCGGCACGACCAATAACTGGATGCCGCCCGAAAAGGCCTACGACCAGGCCCGCGAGTATTTCACCGGCGCAATGAAGGGGCGGACGATGTACGTGATCCCGTTCTCGATGGGGCCGGTCGGATCGGCATTCAGCAAGATTGGTGTCGAATTGACCGACAGCATCTATGTTGTTCTCAACATGCTGATCATGACGCGGGTCGGGACCTCCGTCCTCGACGCGCTGGGCGCCAACGGGGTATTCACCAAGTGCCTCCACAGCAAGGCCGACCTGGACATCAACAAACGGCTCATTCTACATTTTCCCGAGGACAACACCATCTGGAGTGTCGGCTCCGGCTACGGCGGCAACGTGTTGCTGGGCAAGAAATGCCTTGCCTTGCGCATCGCCAGTTATCAAGCCCGGCAGGAAGGGTGGCTGGCGGAACACATGCTCATCCTTGGCGTCGAACATCCGGACGGCCAGATTGATTATATTGCCGGCGCATTTCCGAGCGCCTGTGGCAAGACCAATCTCGCCATGCTCGTGCCCTCCCCGGACCTCGCCAAGAAAGGGTACAAAGTTTGGACAGTGGGTGACGACATCGCGTGGATGCGGATCGGCCCCGACGGCCGCTTGTGGGCCATCAACCCAGAAAGCGGTTTCTTCGGTGTGGCCCCCGGCACAAATTCGAAATTCAACCCGAACGCAGTGGCGACGATCAAACGCAACACCATTTTCACCAACACCGCGTTATTGCCCAACGGCACGGTTTGGTGGGAACAGGGCGACGGCGACCAGCCTGTGCAAGCGTTGGATTGGAGAGGCCAACCGTGGTATCCGGGCAAGACCGACGAGCATGGCAAAAAGGTGGATGCAGCCCATGCCAACAGCCGATTTACCGCGCCGGCGAGCCAATGCCCGTCCATTTCTCCGCACTGGCAGGATCCGCAAGGGGTGCCGATCACAGCGATCTTCTTCGGCACCCGGCGCGCACGGTTAGCGCCGTTGATTTACCAATGTTTCGACTGGCAACACGCCGTGTATGTTGGGGCGACGATGTCTTCCGAACGGACCGCGGCGCAGTTTGGGAAGATCGGCGAAGTCCGGCACGATCCGATGGCGATGTTGCCGTTCTGCGGCTACAACATGGCCGACTACTTCCGCCATTGGCTCGAGATGGGCAAAAAGATTCTGCACCGGCCCAAGGTTTTCCGCGTGAACTGGTTCCGCCGCGACGATGACGGTAATTTTCTCTGGCCCGGCTTTGGCGAAAATCTGCGCATCCTCTTGTGGGCGCTGGCGCGGTGCCGCGGTCAAGCCAATGCCATCCGGACGCCGCTCGGTTGGGTGCCGACCTACGACAGCATTGACTGGGACGGCCTGCAATTCCCGCGTGCGAGTTGGTCCGATCTGCATGCGATTCATACTGAGGAGTGGTTGGAGGAGCAAAACCAGAACCGTCAATTCCTCGCGCAATTCGGCCAACGTTTGCCGTCGGAGTTGTGGTACGAACACGCTGCCCGCGAATTTCGGCTGCGCGGCCACGAATGAACTGCGACCCGCGGTCACGGTCATGGTTTGTTAATGTGGAGGCGCAGGAAGCGGTGTGGGGCGTCGGCCAACGGCACGCTGTCCACGGCTTTGTTGGTCTCCACGGTGCCGTCGTCGAACAACAACTGGATCGTGATGTCATTCGTTTGCCACCCGCTGGTCAAGTCGCCGGTACCTTCGATGAGGTAGTGGATGTCCGTTGCCGCTTTGACCCGCACATAGGTCAGCGTCAGCCGGTCGTTTTCCACGGCAACGGCTGGCAATCCTGCCCCATCGGCGAGCCACGGGTCCAAATGCAGGGCATACTCCAGTAGGTTCACGCGGCCATCGCCTTCGGGATCAGCCAGGTCGCCGGCAATGGCTGGATTGTTGGCGTTGGCACCGAACTTGTCGAGCCGCCACTGGTCAATGGGTGGGTCCGCGATGGTGATGGTGGCGTTGCCCGGAGCACCAGTGGTGTAGGCGGCGTCCGGTTGAATCGTCAGGATCACGGTTTCCGGGCCTTCGACGAGGGCGTCGGCCAACGGCGTCATTGTGAGGTTCACGAAGCTGCTGCCGGCCGGTATCACCACGGGCGAATTGAGCGTCGGCAGGTAGTCAATGCCATTCACTGCCGTGCCGCTGATGGCCACCGCCACCCTGAGGTTTTCTCCGACGCCACCTGTGCGCGCAATCTGGAAGGTGCCTGGGTTGGCGCCCCATTCACCCGCATTAGCATCGGGTGCGGTGACAGTGACTACCGGCAGGCCGCCAACCCGAATCGCGCCGGGGCCGGTGACATAGGCCGGGTACGAGTTTGAGGTGAACAGACCGGCCGTGAAAGTGTCGGCGCCCAAGGTGAGTTGGCTGACGGTGTTGGTGACGTTGGCCGCGATCCAGACGGTGCCCGTTTGGTGTTCGGGCAGTTGGGACAGGTCCACTTGGAGTTCGAGCCGGGCGGTGGCGGCGATGTTGTTCGGACCGAACAGCCGTAGGAATCCACCGCCCTGCACGGTCACGGGGCCGGTGCCGAGCGTGGAGTTGGCGGCGACTTCCACCGCACCGAAAAAGTTGTTGAAGTTGTTGGTCTGGTTGTCGGAGCAAATGATGGTGCCGCCGGCGTAGGTGTTGGCTGTGCCGCGGATTATGAGGTTGCGATTGGCCGCGGGGCCGGTCGCCCCATTGGAGATGACTAGCGTTGCAGGGCCGGCGCCGTCCACAATGTTGCCGCTCAAGGAGAAGGCGACGCCGTTGACAACACCGACGCGCAGGAGGCGATTGGTGCCGTGTAGGAAGAGTGGGCCGGTGAGTTCGTGGCCGTTGGCATCCACGCCGGTGACCGAGGTGTTGGCGCGCAGCCAGAGGGTGGCGTTGGTGGCAAAGGTGACGGGGCCGCTGAAGATGATTTTCGGGTTGGTGGCGGTGCCGGCGCGGCCG
>CALBCO010000250.1 GCA_937927265.1 uncultured Verrucomicrobiae bacterium
TGGGACAACTGCTGGCGCATTTGGGGTTGGGGCTGCCGCAACGCCCGAAGATGGTGGCAAATGTAGTGCCGAAAATCGCCTCCAAAAAGTTGCAACCGACTGCAAATCAAGCTAGGCATCTCTTTGACTGACGAACTTGGGTTAGGTACTTGACGTTATGCGCATCACTGGCGGCATTGCTCGCGGTTTGACGCTGGCCGTCCCGCGCGGCGGCATCGTGCGGCCCACTTCCGATCGTGCCCGGCAAGCCATTTTCTCCAGCCTCGGCGCGCTGGTGGTTGGGGCTGATGTGTTGGATTTGTATGCCGGCACGGGCGCGTTGGGGCTGGAAGCCGCCAGTCGGGGGGCGCGGTCGGTTACGTTCGTCGAACAGCACCGGGCTGCACAGGCAACCATCCAGCAAAATATCGCCACGACGCGGGCCTCCGGGTGCGAGGTGGTTCGCGGCGATGTGGCGACGGCATTGGGACGGTTGACGGGCCGTCGGTTCACAATCATTCTTGCCGATCCTCCCTACGGAGCGGCGGCGCAGGGACTATTGGAAAACCAGGTTTTGCCGCAATTGCTCGTTGCGGGCGGTGTGTTGGTGCTCGAATCGGCCAAGCGCGACCCGTTGACGGTGCTGCCGCCGTGGGAGTTGGTGAAGGAAGCAATCTACGGCGACACCCGGGTCAGCCGATTTGTAGTTCGTGGTGCAGCACACTAAGCGCATAGAGCGCAGCGGTCTCGGCCCGCAATGTCAGCGGTCCGAGCGACACGGGCACGCAGCCCGCAGCGCGCGCCTGTTCGACTTCCGCCGGCGTAAAGTCGCCTTCCGGTCCAATCAACAGCAGCACGGAACGCACTCGTTGTACGCGCAACGGGACCGTTCCGGGCGTCAGCGCGGCGATCAATTTCAAGTCGTAGCTGCCGGTCACGACCCGCGCGAGCGGCCGGGGTACGGAAATGTCCGGCAACCAGTTGTTGCCGGATTGTTTGCAGGCTTCGAGAGCGATCTCCCGCCAGCGGTCGGATTTATCGGGCCGGGCAATTGTCCGTTCGGTGATCAACGGAATGATGGCGGCCACGCCCAGCTCGGTGGCTTTCTGGACAATGAAGTCCATGTGCTTCTTGGTGATCGCTTGGGCCAGGGTGATGCGGCAAGGGGGAGGTGGTGTGATGGAGCGCTCCAGGATCTCCAGCGAGCCGGTTTCGGTGAGTCGGCATCGGGCTTGGCGGCCACGGCCATCGAACACGGTGATTTCATTGCCCGGCTTCAGGCGCAACACGTGTCGGGCATGGTGCGCCTCCGCGCGGGGGAGTTCCGCCATCGCCAGATCGGGAAGGTAGAACCGGTGCATCATGAGCCGCTAAAGATGCGGCGAATTTTGTCGAGGAAGCTCTTGCGTTGCGGGTAGGCGTCGTCGTTGGTGGCGGCGGCGAACTGCTCCAACTTTTCCCGCTGCGCGCGCGTCAAACGGCTGGGCACTTCGACAAAGACGCGGACATGTTGGTCACCGGTGCCGTGGCCGTGAATGTTGGGCATGCCTTTGCCGCGCAGGCGCAGAACGGTGCCGTTTTGCGTGCCTGGCGGGATGTGCAACCGGGCGGGGCCGTCCAGCGTCGGCACCTCGATCTCGCCGCCGAGCGCTGCGGTGGGAAAACTGATCGGCACTTCGCAAAGCAGGTCGTCGTTCTGCCGCACGAAAATCTCGTGCGGGTGGATGTGGATGACGACGTAGAGGTCACCCGGCGGTCCGCCGCGCAACCCCGCTTCGCCTTGCCCCGAGCTGCGCAGTCGCGAGCCGTCCTCAATGCCGGCAGGGATGCGGACTTTGATTTTGCGGCGTTGTTGGACGCGGCCTTCGCCGCCGCACCGCCGGCAGGGATTGGTGATGGTCTGGCCGGTGCCGTTGCAACGGGGACAGGTCGAGGCGACGTGGAAAAAACCGCGGGCATGCACCACCTGGCCATGTCCCCGGCAGGTGGGGCAGGTTTCGGCTTTAGCCCCGGCCGCCGCACCGCGGCCGTGGCATTCGGGGCAGGTGTCGAGGACTGTAAACGTGATTTCTTTTTCGGTGCCGCGGGCGGCTTCGGCGAGGGTGATTTCGAGGTCGTAGCGGAGATCGTTGCCGCGGAACGCGCCTGGGCTGCCCTGGCTTCCCGCGCGGCCGCCAAAGGCTTGTTCGAAGAAATCGTCAAACGCGCCGCCGCTGCCAAACACTTCGCGGAAGATCTCAAACGGGTCATGGAATCCCCCCCATTGCGGGCCGGCCCCGGGCCGCGGTCCCGCGCCGCCGCCCGCGCCGGGCGCAAACGCGGCGTGGCCGAAGCGGTCGTAGGCAGCGCGTTTCTGCTCGTCGCTGAGGACTTCGTAGGCTTCGCCGAGTTCTTTGAATTTTTCCTCGGCGGAGTGATCGCCGGGGTTTTTGTCCGGGTGGTATTTGATGGCCAGTTTGCGGTAGGCCTTTTTGATTTCCTCAGCGGTGACATCGCGGTTGACGCCGAGGACTTCGTAGTAATCGCGTTTGCTCATGGCGCCGGGGAGGGGCCTTTGCTGACGACGACGCGGGCTGGGCGGAGTAACCGGTCGGCAAGGGTGTAACCACGCTGGAGTTGGTCAACGATTGTGCCTTCGGGATGTTCGGTGTGGGCGACATGACTCACGGCCTCGTGGAGGTTGGGGTCGAACGGGTGGCCGGCCTGCGCGCGAACTTCCTTGAGGCCGTAGTCCTCCAGAATGCGGCGGAATTGGGCTTGGACTTGAGTCAGCCCCTCGAGAATGGCTGCGGGTTTGGCGGTATGTTTTTCGGCGGCGATCAACGCGCGTTCGAGGTTGTCGAGGACCGGCAGGAGGGCGGCAACGATTTTCTCGGCGGTGTAGCGGGCAAGTTCCTCTTTTTCGCGAACGGCGCGTTTGCGGTAGTTTTCGAGGTCGGCGGCGGCGCGCAGAAAACGCTCCCAGTTTTCGTCGGCTTTTGCTTTGAGTGCGGCCAGTTCGTCCGCGGGCGGAGGTGTCGGCGACGGCGCTGTCGTAGCGGTCGTCGGGACCGCGGGCGACACGGCAGGTGATGTGGTTTTCGAGTCAGTGTTCATCGTGCCGCTATTCTATGCGGGACGTTCAGGAATTTTTCAAGTACTTGACCAACCGGAGGGTGTTGCCGGCGGAGGCGCTGGAGGTGTATTGGACTTCGTCCATGAACTTGCGGATGATCGCCAAGCCGAAACCACCGCGTTGGAGTTTGCGGATGCCTTCTTCCAGCGGCGGCGGCTGGTATTTGGTGAAGTCGAATTGGGCGCCGTGGTCTTGGATTTCGATGATCAACTGGCCGCCCTCGGTAAAGACTTCGAGGCGCAGTTCGGGGTCGCGGTGGGAGTACCAAGGTTTATCCGGGGCGTAGGCGTGTTCGAGGACGTTGGAGCAGGCTTCGTCCACCGCCATCTCGATCTTGGCGACTTCGTCTTCGGGAAAGCCGACCTGGCAGGCCAAGTCAGCCACGGTGGCGCGGATGAAGGCGAGGGACTTGCTATGGCCGGGGGCTTGCAGCGAGATGCGGCGGGTGGATTTCTTGCACCGGATTGGTTGCGATTCAAACCCACTCATGGCATCGGGGCACGGAACGGGCGGCGGCGTTAGGACGACCCAAACGCGGCCAGCGCGGCGGCTTCGTCCGGAAACACTTGGAGGACTTTGGTGAAGCCAAGCAGCTCAATGATTTTCAGGATGCGCTCGGGCACGCGGAGCAGTTTGACATCGCCTTGGTGTTCGCGCGCCTGTTTGGCGAACCCGATCAACGCGCCCAAGCCGGCGCTGCCGATGTAATCGAGGTCGGCGCAGTCCAAGATGATCCGATATTGAGCCTGTTGGAATAAGGCGTTCAACTGTGTCTCCAGGCGGGGGAACGAATACATGTCCAGCGAGCCGCTCAAGCGCACGAATTGGATCGCGCCGCGGGCTTCTCGTTCAATCCGAAAATCTTTCATTCTTGGTTTCTCCTCGTCATTGTTGCCTGCTCGTCCCCGTCAGGGCTGGCCTTTCGCTTTTTCCTGTCGGCGTTGCACGCCTGCGCGGAGCATCTGGGTCAGGTCTTGGAATTTTTGCGCGTTGCGTCCGTCGGCCTTCTGCAAATTTTCGTGGGCTTCGAGCATCAGATCCGCGGTCTCATCCCGATCCAGTGGCCGGGTCAACGCCTCCACATCGGATTCCGACAACAATTGAAAAGCGTTCGCCGGCGGCATCGGCTGGCCCGGGCCGGCCGGCGCCGCCGTGCTGCTGACTTCGAGCAGCCGGTCCAAACCGAGCGTCTGCAACAAGTCCAGATTGCGTGGGGCGGCGTTGACGATCTGCACCCCGCCGCCTTTCATCTGGCGCAGCCGCAACCCCAAGCCCGCCAACACGCCCAGAAAGGTGCTGTCCATCCCCTGACACGCCCCCAAGTCAATCACGAACCGCACGATCCCCTGGTTGAGCGCCTCTTGCAGGTAGCTGCGCAGTGGCCGACTGTTTTGAAACGTGCCCCGGCCCACCACGCGGACGAACAAGCTGTCCTGTGCTGGACACACCAAAATGCCTTTGATGTTGGCTTCAATCATTCCCGCAATCCGGCTCTACTCTACACCGGCTCACGCCCGCCGGGAAGCAGATTTTACCAGCAGCGCGCCCGCCCTTAATCATTAGCCCAGCGCTGGAAATTTCACTTTTGGGTGAACGGTTTCTCAGCGGGCCGGTCATCCTGAGACATAAATCGCCCGACTTGGTTCTCCATTACGCCGGACATCGAATCGAACGACAAACTCTTCCATTTCCCCTGCCTCTGGACGATGAACGGCATGATTGCCGACACCACGCTTTCCGTCAGACGTTGACGGAGGCACAGAC
>CALBCO010000251.1 GCA_937927265.1 uncultured Verrucomicrobiae bacterium
GGCCATCGGCGTCGAGCACCATGCTGCGCCCGTCAAAGACCAGCTCATCATTGCCGCCCACAAGATTGCAATACGCCAGCGGCACCCGGTAATGACGCGTCACGCCGCGCAACAGCTCATAGCGCAAGCGGCCTTTGCCCACGTGGTACGGCGAGGCCGAGAGATTCACCAGCAACCGCAACCCGGCATGAGCGAACTCTTGCAGCGGGTCGCGGGGATAACGGAACGGCGCAAATTGTTCGATGTTCCAGATGTCCTCGCAAATCGTGAGGCCAAGACGGCACAACCCGAATCCCACCGGCTCATTGCGCGGCGCCGGCTGAAAATAGCGATCCTCGTCGAACACGTCATAGGTCGGCAGCAAGGTCTTGAACCGCCGGGCGACGATCTGGCCGCGCTGCAACAGTGCCGCCGCGTTGTAGTATGGTTTGCCAAACACGTCGGGATTGCGGTCCACGTAACCGACAATCAACCCTGTGTCACCCGTCGCGGCAGCCAGGTCCTGAAGCGCGTGGAGGTTGTCCTCGACAAACCGTCGTTTGGCCAGCAAATCCCGCGGGGGATAACCGGTGATCACCAGTTCGGAGGCCAGCACAAGTTCGGCGCCCGCGGCGGCGGCCTGCTGGTAGGCGGCAAGCAACCGGGCGCAATTGCCGGACAGATCACCGATGGTGGTATTGATTTGGGCGAGTGCAAGTTTCATGCGCCGACTTTACGCGGCACGCCCGACACCGGCAATGCAAAAGCGGTTCACTTGCGTTGCGTGGCCACTGGGACTATGCTGCGCGGGTGATGCGTGTGATGCCCAAGACAATTGAACAACACGTGCATGAGAGTTTGGCGTACCTGATCCCGTCCGGACAAAGCGTCTGGCAACCCAACACCGATGTCTATGAGACGACGGAATTGCTCGTGGTCAAAATGGAATTGGCCGGCATCGCCAAAACCGACCTGCAAGTCACCATCCAGGAACGACTCCTGATTGTGCGCGGCCACCGTCACGACCCCTGCCGGCAACGCCGCTGTTCCTTCCGCCAAATGGAAATTGACTACGGCCCGTTTGAACGGCGCATCCTGATCCCGCCCATTGTGGACGCCGACCGCGCCGAGGCTTGTTTCGAAAACGGGTTTCTCCGCATCACCTTACCGAAGGCGGAGCATTTCCACCCGGTGCTGGTCGCCGTCGTAATTAAAGAATCCCCCTGACCGGCCCGCGGGGCCACCCCGCAAACGGGTTGACAAGCTCCCGCCGTATCGGAGAGGATACCCGGCAATGGCGAACGCGGCGCATGAGTGAGCACCCAACAGCGACGGAAAAGACCGGCCCCCCCACACCGGCGCAAGCGTTGCCGGACATCCCGCATCTGTTGCCGGTGTTGCCGTTGAGCGATGTGGTTGTGTTCCCGCACATGGTCGCCCCGTTGCTTGTCACCAGCAAGCAATCCATCCAACTCATTGACGAAGTTGTGGCCGGCAACCGGCTGCTGGGCGTGACCCTCCAAAAAGACCCTGAACTCGAACACCCCAAGACCGAAGACCTGCACCAAATCGGCTGTGTCGCCCGCGTGGTGCGGATGTTGAAGTTCCCGGATGAAAGCGTGCGGGTGCTCATTCAAGGCCTCCAACGAATGATCGTCATCAACATCGAGACGGAAACCCCGTATCTCGTCGCACACATCAATCCCATCTCTGATCAGATCAAGCCCAGCCTGACGCTGACCGCGCTCGCCCGCAGCGCGGCCAATCAGTTCCAGGAAATCATCAATCTCTCCCCTTCCCTCCCGGACGAACTCAAAGTCACGCTCCTCAACATCGAGGAACCTGGCAAGCTCGCAGACCTCATCGCCGCCAACCTCAACCTCAGCCTGCCCGAACGCCAGCAACTGCTCGAAACCGCCGATGTCAAAGAACGCCTCAGCCTGTTGGTCGCCCAACTGAACCGCGAACTCGAAGTCCTGCACATCGGCAGCGAGATTCAGGACAAGGTCAGCAGCGCCATCAACAAGAGCCAACGCGAATTCTTCCTGCGCGAGCAACTCAAGCAGATCCAAAAAGAGTTGGGCGACGCCGGCGAAACCGGTGGTGAGATCCAGGAATTGCGCGACAAAATCGAAAAAGCCCAGTTGCCGGCCGAAGCGAAACGCGTCGCCCTAAAAGAAGTCGACCGGCTCGCGACCATCCCCAGCGCCTCGGCGGAATACACCGTCGCTCGCACGTACTTGGATTGGTTGACCACCATGCCGTGGACGCGCTCCACCCCGGACAAACTCGACATCGCGCGGGCCCAACACGTGCTCAACGAGGACCACTTCGACCTTGAACCGGTCAAGAAACGCATCCTCGAATACCTCAGTGTCCTCAAACTCAAAAGCAACGGCACCGGCGCCGTCGCAGCCCGCGGGCCGATTCTCTGCTTTGTCGGCCCGCCCGGCGTGGGCAAAACATCGCTGGGGATGAGCATTGCCCGCGCCCTCGGTCGGAAATTTCACCGCATCTCCCTCGGCGGCGTGCGTGACGAGGCGGAAATCCGCGGCCACCGGCGCACCTACATCGGCGCGTTGCCGGGGCGTATCATCCAAGGGTTGCGCCGGGTGGAATCAAACAATCCGGTGTTCATGCTCGACGAGATTGACAAGGTGGGCGCCGATTTCCGGGGCGATCCGAGTGCGGCGCTGCTCGAAGTGCTCGACCCGCAACAAAATCATGCCTTCTCCGACCACTATCTCGAAGTGCCGTTCGACCTCTCGCGGGTGATGTTCATCACCACCGCCAACCTGTTGGAGCCGATCCCGCCGGCGTTGCGCGACCGGATGGAGGTCATCCACTTGCCGGGCTACACCGAGCAGGAAAAGTTGCACATCGCCACCCAATATCTCGTCCCCCGCCAACTCACCGAGCACGGCCTGAGCGCCAAGCAAATGCGCGTCAGTCACGACGCCCTGCTGGCGATCATTCGCCACCACACGCGCGAAGCCGGCGTGCGCAACCTCGAACGCAACATCGCCACCCTGTGCCGCCGCACCGCCCGGCGCATCGTTGAACGCCGCGCCACCACCGTCACCATCACGCCGCGGAACCTCAAAGAATTCCTCGGCCCGGCGGAGTTCTATCACGACGTGGCCGACCGCATGACCGAACCGGGCGTCGCCATCGGCTTGGCCTGGACGGCCACGGGAGGCGACATCCTCTTCGTCGAGGCCACCCAAATGGCCGGCAAGGGAAACCTCATCCTGACCGGCTCGCTGGGCGACGTGATGCGCGAAAGCGCCCAAGCCGCGCTCAGTTACATCCGGTCCCACACCACGGAGTTGGGCATCGAATCGCGCGTGTTTGAAAAATCGGACATCCACATTCACGTCCCCGCCGGCGCGATTCCCAAAGACGGGCCGTCGGCCGGCATCACGATTGCCGTGGCGCTGGCGTCGCTGCTAACGCGGCGACCTGTCCAAACTGCAACCGCCATGACCGGCGAGATCACGCTCCGTGGGAAATTGTTGCCGGTGGGCGGCGTTAAAGAAAAAGTCTTGGCCGCTGCGCGGTCGAACATCACCACGGTGATTCTCCCCCAACAAAACCATAAGGATTTGGCGGACGTGCCCGCGGAAATCCGGCGCAAGCTGAAGTTCCGATTCGCGGCCACAATCGGCGCCGCGCTACGCGTGGCGCTTCAGCACCGCGCCTGCCGGTAGCATCACGGTCACTGCTCCCATGCTCCAAGTGACGTTGGACATTCCTGTCTGCGCCATTACCCCGGCAGCCCCCCGGGTCAACAGGCAACACTGCGGAATAATCCTGAATCCCGCAGTTGAATTGTCGTGGGCAGGGCGCGACCGCCGGGCGCACCGCTGGTTCCAAGGTACTAACCATCTCATAATTATCTCGACATCCGCCGGGATGTTGTGCGAGCATTCCGGGCAGGAAAGCCAGACCCTCGACGGACGCCCGGCGATTGAGTCACGACAAATTGACGGACCGGCGACGGCGGGGAGTTTCGGCG
>CALBCO010000252.1 GCA_937927265.1 uncultured Verrucomicrobiae bacterium
TCTTGTTGAAAAGAAAAACCGCGCGCGGGTTCATCGAATTGACGAGAACTCACCCCGAGGTCCAACAGCACCCCATCCACCGCTGTCACTCCTACACTCATGAGCACCCGCTCCAACTCCGCATAACTCGCCACCACCAACCGCACTCGCTCCCCAAACTCCCGCAACCGCTCCCGACTCGCGGCCACGGCCTCTTCATCCCAATCCAACCCCAACAACCGGCCACTCGGTCCACTCGCTGCCAACAGCGCCGCCGCATGACCGCCGCCACCGACCGTCCCATCCACATACATCCCCTCGGCCCGCGGCTGTAACCCCTGCACCACCTCCGCCACTAACACCGGCGCGTGATACGCCCCGCCAGTCGGGTCAACCGCCCTCCTTGTTGCGGTTGACTCCGCCCGGCTCATGGCCGCCAGCCCAGCACACGCGCCCAACTGCGCCAGCGCCAACCATTCCCCGCCCCGCGCTTCACGTTCTCCACCGCGCAGCCGTGGGTCGTGCTCACCAAGTCGGTGGCGATTTCCGGGACTACGTCCGCACCGCCTTCGAGAATCATCGGCCCGCGCCCCGGCCGCCGTGCCGCGACTGGCGAGGCCACGGCCACCGGCAACGCCGCCCGATCGAGCTTGGGAAACGGATTCATCCGTGGCAACCGCAGGTGGCGAAACTCCCCCTTGAGATTCGTGACCGTGCGGTTCACACTCAAAAAACCAACCATGCCGTCACGGTTCATGTCGTCCTACAACCCCACTTGTTTGGCCGCCTCGGCGAAGTTCGCCATCGCGGCCCGATCCAACTGCTCCCAACGTTCCGGAGACCAAATCTCAAACCGATTCAATGCCCCAACCAACACTGCATCCTTCGTGATGCCCGCATGACGCAGCAACTCATCGGTCAACGACACCCGCCCCTGCTTGTCGCAGGGGGTGCCGTGTGCGCGCGACGCAATCACCCGCACCACATCGCGCCGTTCATACTCGCCAATCGAAATCTCGTCCGCCTTCTGCAACATTTTTTCCATCGCAACGGCCGGCAACACGACCAGACAGTTCTTGGGATCAGGCAACACGTAGAATTCTTGCGAACCTTTCGCCGCTGCTCGCCACTTCGCCGGAATCGCCAGCCGTTTCTTGTCATCCACCGAGTGTCGAAACGTGCCAACGAACACCGTTCTTTTCAGCGCTGTGACCATTGTCCTTTTAACCCATTATTCCCCACGACGCACCACGTTCTCCCACACAACTCCAAAAGAGTCAACAACTTTTTCAAATATTTTTTCGCCGCGAGTTTTTCCGCTCAGATTTTACGCGGAAACAATGGCGCCAACGCGCCCAGCCTGCCACCGGCGGCCAACCCTCCCCACCGAAGTTCTTCCCCAATCCGCCCCACCCTCGCCGATAATCCGAGCTGCGCGCGAATGTTTTCCGCGATCTGCGGCATCACCGGCGCAATCATCACCCCAAGCCACCGCGACGTCTCCGCGAGATTGTACAACACCGTGTCGAGCCGCGTCGCTTGCTCCGGTTGCTTCGCGAGTTTGAACGGCGCCGTCTCCTCCACATACCGGTTCGCGCGCACCACCAACGCGCGCACCGCTTCGAGCGCGCCCGACAAATCCAACGCGTCCATCGCCGCGCGATACGCCGCGCTCGCTCGCTCGCACTCCGCCCGCAAATCCTCCGCCGCCGCGCGCGGCACCATGCCGCCGCGGTACCGTTGAATCATCGTGAGGCTGCGATTGACGAGATTGCCCAGATCATTCGCCAACTCCGAGTTGTACACCGACACAAATTTCGCTTCCGCGAAATCACTGTCGTTGGCGCCGAGTGGCCCGTAGGCCGCGAGGAAATATCGGAACGCGTCGAGTCCGTACTCCGCGACGTACCGGTCGATCTTCTCCAGCTCAATGAAATTACCGAGGCTCTTGCTCATCTTCTGGCCCTCGGCAATCCAGAACCCGTGCGCGTACACCTGCCGGGGCAACTCACGCTTCAACGCCAGCAACAACGCCGGCCAAATCACCGCGTGAAACCACAAAATATCTTTCGCCATCAAATGCACATCCGCCGGCCACCACTGCCGGCGCTCGTCGGTGTCCACCGTCGAGAGATAATTGATCAGCGCGTCCACCCACACATAGATCACGTGCCCCGGATCGCCCGGCACCTGAATCCCCCACTCCCCCGCGCCCGTGCGCGAGATCGGCACATCATTCAGTCCTTCCCGGATCCGATTCATCACCTCGTTGCGGCGCACCTCCGGTTGCACAAACTTCGGCTCCGCCTCCATCTTCTGCAGCAGCGTGTCGGCGTACTTGCTCAACCGAAAGAAATAATTCTTCTCCGTCTTCCGCACGAGCGGTTTGCCATTGATCGGTGATTTGTATTCGTACTCCTTCGCCTTGTTCTCCGGCACGTACTCCTCCTGCCCCGCGTCATACCAACCTTCGTACTCGCCGAGATACACGTCACCGGATTTCAACAACTCCCCCACGTACTGTTGCACCTTGGTCTTGTGGCGGTCCTGCGAGGTACGGATGAAATCGTCGTTACTGATCCCGAGTTTGCGGAACGTCTCCTGAAACACCGCCGCGTTCTGGTCGGCCCACTGTTGCGGCGTCAACCCGCGTTCCCGGGCGGAATCCACCACTTTCGCCGCGTGCTCGTCGGTGCCGGTCAGGAAGAACACGTCATCGCCGCACAGACGGTGGTACCGTGCCGCAATGTCGGCAATGGTCGTCGTATAAACATGGCCGATATGCGGCCGGTCATTCACATAATAAATGGGCGTGGTGACGTAAAATTTCATCGCGCGGATATTTGCAGCTTACCGGCACAGAGTCAACGCCCCAGCCGGCAACAGCAACCACGGAGACACGGAGAAAAACACAACAAGGCACAACAAAAAGGCCGCTGGGCAAAGAACCGACTTCTGGCTGGCCGACTCTGTGAGTCGGCGAAATCCCCGACAAAGACATGGTGGGATGGGCATCCCTGCCCGTCCATGGCCGTTTCCGACTAAATGTTGGAACTGCCGATAACGGCCAGCCCATCCGTCCGCGACGCGACCGCGTCCTTGCCTTTGCGATCGGTGCGCGCTCTTGCGGGTATTCCCATCCGTGTTGATCCGCGTGAATCTGTGGCTACCGGTTTCCACCGACTTGCTCCAACACGGTCACGATGGCGAGGATGCAAAGAGCCTGAACAATCACAATCAACGCAGCCGTCATCTCCGACCACAACAACACGGTCGCGCCGAGACCGAGCGTCAGTGTGATGAGGTAGATCAACGTCACCGCCCAACTCTGCGGCAGACCGAGCCGCACCAGCCGGTGGGAAATATGGTTGGCATCGGCGGTGTACACCGGCACACCGCGGCGGAACCGGTGCCACATCACCATCGCCATGTCCGCCAACGGCACCGCCAGCACCAACAACGGAATCAACACCGGCAGATACGTCGGCGTCCCCGGCTGATAAAACGTGCCGAGCACCGGCAACACGGCCAGCATGTACCCGATGAAATGACTGCCGGCATCACCGAGGAAGATCGTGGCCGGCTTGAAATTGTACGGCAGGAAACCGAGCAGCGCCCCGGCGAGCGCCAACGCCAACAAGCACACGAAATACTGCCCCTGAACCGCCGCGATGAACGCAAACAGCCCCGCGCACACCAGCCCGACACCCGCGCACAGGCCGTCCATGTTATCGAGAAAATTTAGCGCGTTGGTGATCGTCACGATCCACAACACAGTGATGAGGAAATTCACCCACGGGCTGGCGATGAACAAGGTCACTTTCATCCCGGCCGCCGCGACGAGCGCCGCGATGATCAGTTGCCCCAGCAATTTCTTGCCGGCGGGCAAATCATGTTTGTCGTCGTACAACCCCAACGCCACCATCAGCGCCCCGCCGACAAGCAGTACCAGCAGTTTAGGCAACACGGTGAACGCGCCGTCGAGATACGGCTGCATTTCCGCCCACTCGAACCAATTCAATACCGGCAGGACCACGAGCATATTGAACAACAAATTCATCGTAAACGCGCCGAACACCGCCAGGCCGCCGAGCAACGGCATCGCGCCTTCGTGGATTTTGCGCGCGGAGTCAGGATGATCCACGAATTGCCAGCGGTGGGACACCTGCCGCAGGATCGGCGTCAGGACGAGCGCCAGCACAAAGCTGATGTCGAACACATAGAAGTAAGCCAGAATCCAGCGCATCTTAGAGCAATTTCCGGTAGAGGTTGTGAATCTGTTCGACCATGTGCTCCTCGCCAAACTGTTGCCGGACCAATTCCCGGCCACGCGCACCCATCCTAGCGGCCAGCGCCTTGTCGCGCAACAACCGAATCACTGCCTCAGCCACTCCCACCACGTCGCCGGCACGCACCAAAAAACCAGTTTCACCATCGCGGCAGACTTCGCGCGCGCCGTCCACGTCGAACGCCACGACCGGCCGGCCGGCCGCCAGCGCCTGCACCAACGTCCGCGGCAACCCTTCGCGCAAGGACAAATGCACGAGCACACTCATCCGGGCGATCTGGGCCGGTATCTCTTCCGGCCGCACCAACCCGGTAAACTCCGCCGGCTGCTGCGCATATTTCTGCCGGTAAATCCCGTCGCCGACCAATAGAAAGCGCGCTTCGGGTACCGCCGCCTTGATCTTCGGCAGGGCCGCGAAAAAAAACTCGTGCCCCTTCAACCGAAAAAACCGCGCGATCTTACCCACCACCGCACCGTGCGGCGGCGGCAATTGCAAATACGGCTCAAGGTTCATCCCACTGTGAATCGTCACAAACTTGCCCGCCACCCCCGCCGCTTGATACTGCGCGGTCATCGCGTCGGCGACCGAAATGAACTGCGTCGTCCACTCCGCCGCGAGTTGCTCCGCCCAGCGGAAGAGCCAGTTTCCCACTGGGTTTTGGTACGGATAAAACGACGGGCCGTGAATTGTATGCACCACCACCGGCACGCCGGCCAGTTGCGCCGCCAATCGCCCCAGCAAGCCGGCCTTGCCGCTGTGCGTGTGGACGATGTCGTACCGGCGTTCTCGGAACAGTCGGCACAATACCCGGCAGGCTTGCACGTCGAATACGGGATTCGGCTCACGCCGCAGTGCGTGGATGATCGTCACCGGCATTCCGGCCTCAAGTGCACCTTCCGGCCCCGTCTGTGGCCCGCTAATGAGGTCCACGTCCCATCCGCGTCTTCTTAGGCCGAGGCAGGTGGCTACCGTGTTTTCCTGCGCTCCGCCGACAATCAACCGCGTGATGACATGGGCGACTTTCATTTACCGCTGCACCTCATACACAACCCCTACCGGTGACCGAAATATCTCCCGTGCGTGTTGCTGCAGGAACTGCCGAAAGGCCGACCAATCCAACTCCTGCAAATAACTGTACCCGGCTTGCAACCGCCTGAGCTCCGGGAAGCTAATATAAACATGGGTCACGCCCAGCTCCCCGACTGGGTTTTCCGCTCCCACCAACGGATGCCGGTCAAACGCCGTCGCCCACACGACCGCATGCCGCGCCAACGCCACCCGCGCCTCGCCGACGTACAGCACTTTGGCGTGGGGCGGCAGATGCTCGTTCATCCACAGCACCGGCGCCAATACCCCGCCCCCAACCCGCGCCAAAAACTCCGAACGCGACATCTGCCCGGCTAAATGTTGCGCCAAACTGATCCGCGCCGGCACTCGTTCCGGCTGTTCCCCGTCCACCAAGTTGTTCAACGCCAAACCACACAACCCCACCCACACCGTCACGCCGACCGCGACTCGCGCGGACCGGCCCGTCCGCGCCAACCCGTAGCCCGCCAACAACGCCACCAACGGCACCACCGGAAACAAAAATCGCCATGGCCGAAATGTAAACAAGTACCAGCCGACATACCCGGTCACAAACAACCATCCCGTCAATGCCGCTGTCAACTCCATCTTCCCGACCAACAGAACCACGGGCGCGGCCATCAACAACCAAGGCACCGCCCGCGCTTCCGCAAACGAATAATGCCACGGCCGCTCCACCAGTTCCCACAACCCGCGCCAATCAAACACCGGATAATGCCGCTCGGCAAACAACGCCGCCTGCGCCGCGCTCCAATGCGGACTCGGCCAGAGATTGGTCAACAGCGGATACACCGGGTTGCCAGCCAACCACCAATTCTTCACCAGCCACGGCGTCACCGGCAAAATCGCCAAGAGCAAATAACCCATCGCCAACGGCACCGACCGCCGCCGTGCCACCAGCACGATCACGCAGGGCAACAACACCACCGGCACCGCCGTCCATTTCGTCGCCACCGCCATCCCAGCCGCGAGGGCCGACAACCACAGAGAGGCACGCGATACACCATTCGGATCGTCGGCTAGCAGCGCCCCAAACGCGAGCACGGCAAAAAATGTGGTCGCCAAATCAATCCGGGCGGTCTGACTCAAGTCCTGCACAAACGGCAGGCAATAGAACAACGCTGCGGCTACCACACCAATGTTGCGATTCCACAAGCGCAGGCCCGTCGCATACACGGCCAGCGCCGCAAGCACGCTGAACATCCAGTGCAATAGTTTGGCCGCGCCGTCTCCGCTGGTGTTGCAGCCGATCCAGTAAAGCATCTCAGTCAATTGGGGCAGGTTCGAATAAAAATTATGCGGCAGAAAAACAATCCGCCCCGCCCGGTTGTATTCGGCCAACGCACCGAGGTGGTATTCAAGTTCGTCGTACTCGAACGGTGGCGCGAGCGCGCCGGGCAGATTCAGCAACGCGGCCACCAACGCGCCGAGCAAAAACAATTTCGCCGTGCCCGAAATTCGTCCGGTGGCCAATTGGAAATCGCGCGCGAATTGGCGCGGGGCCGGCAACACCCAGACTCCCACCGCTGCGAGACACCACGGCAGCCCTGCCGTTACCGTCGCGCCGGCCACCAGCGCCGCCACCGCCAACAGCCACAACCCCAGCGCCAGCGCCAACAACAATCCCAGCCAATCACGGTGCGGGATGAGCCCTCCGACCACGGTGGCACCAAGCCCCAACGCTGTGGCCAGAATCGCCGCCGCCACCGTCGCGTCGAGCAAGGCTCGCCATAGTGTTTCGCCGAGGTACGGGCCTGGTGACAAATCGGCCGCCGCGGCGCTAAACAGTTGCACCGGCCACAACCAAGCATCAAAACGGAACAGCCAGAGCAACGCCAAACCGGCAACCCAAGCGAAGACGAGAAACTGCCGCAAAGACGGCGACATACTCCATGCAGGAGAATTCGAGGCTGGCGATTCCATGCGGGCCGCATTCTAACCAAGCCACTTGAAACCGCAAGCCAGCCGGGGTGAGCCATCGGCGCACAACACAATTGCGGCGCGGTTAGCGACGCGGCAGCGGCCCGCTAAACGGCCGGTTGGTGGGCGATGACAAACCACCCGAAAGCATTGGTTGACCGGGTTGGCCTCGCATGGGAATAACGAGCGGTTGCGGAACACCGGGTGGTTGGCCGCCAGGTGGTTTTGGCTGGCTCGGCGGGCGGTTGGTTGCTGCTTTTTTTCGCCTGTTTCGGGTGCGGCTTCTGACTCGACGAAGAGGGGCCGGGCACAGGAACTTCCTCCTGCCGCTTTGGGTGGGGCAGTCCGGACAAATCGGGCCGCAGTCCTGCTGGCTGGCGTTCACGCGGGTCCGCGTACCCCGATCGCGGGCGCGGTTCGGGTTGGTCGCGCCGATCAAAACCGGGCGGTGGCGACGACGGCCCCGGTAAAATCCGCGGGACATCTGACTCACGGACAGGCGGGTTAGGTTCTGGTCGGGGTTTCGGTTGGGGAACTGGCGGCAGCGGCTTCGGCTCGGGCGCTGGTGGCTCGGGCCGCACGATAATCGGCGCTGGGCGTGGCGGCGGTGGCTTGGGCTTGAGTACTGGCGGGTCGGGCCGCACGATAATCGGTTCTGGACGTTGTAACGGCGGCTTCGGCGGCTTTGGATGTCCAATGATTGGCGCTGGCCGTGGTGGCAAAGGCGGCCGAATACATCCCGGCCAAAAGACATTGATCTGCACGATGGTGAGGGATACGCCGTTGTAGCGCTCGACAAGTTCCACGGACGGGCCGTGATTGAGGATTGCATCTTCAGTCCGTTGAACGTGCGTCACCTCCACAGTGCGCTCCCACAGGAAGTGACTGTTGACCACCAGCACAGAAGGATGCAGCCGTTCGCAAAAATACCGATGGCGAGTGTACACAAATTGCAATGGATCAAGCTGCGTTCCTGTGGTGACAATCAACCCGGTGTCCCAATCAAAGTCACATTCGGGCGGCAAGGGTGTCCACCCGATATAGCCATCGCCCTCGCGCCAACTCACCCACGCCGGCGCCCACACGACATCCGGAACCCAGACCCACCGCAGCGTTGGGTGCCTAAACCAACGTCCGTAGTGATACGTGGCCCACCCCCATTTTTCCTCGCTGGCCCAATACCAGCCATTGTCCGTCCAGACCCAACGCCCGTACACATACGGCCGCCAATCGCGCGCCACGCGAACCGGATACCAACACCAACCGTACGGGGCAAGTTCCACCCATTGTCCGTATGGTTCGAGGGGGACGTAGAAATCCCCAACCGTGCGTATCTCCACACCTCGCACCTGTGCCAACGTGACCAGCTCCAAGGGTAATCCCATTAGGAACAGCACCGCTAAAACTGAAAGTCGTTTCATCGCTGCCTGCCTTTCTTGGTCCGCCGATTAGACCCACGGCACGGCCGCTTTATTCACTCCTCCCCCGCAGTGCGGCCAACCAGTTTTACCGCATCTTTGTCCCGGCAGCCATCCGATGACCACGCAGGAAAACAGCAGCCGCCATCCGCTTTCCACCGGCCGGCTGCACCTCCACCAACTGCAACCCACCTGCTCCGGTCGCCACCACCAACCCCGGCCACACATCGCCTGGTTCGCCCGAGGCTGGCACAACTTGGGCGCGCCACACCTTCAACAACGTCTCGCCCCACATCGTGAATGCCCCCGGCCACGGATCGAATGCCCGAATTTGCCGTTCAAGTTCCACCGCTGGTTTGCGCCAATCCAACCGTCCTTCTTCCTTCGTCAACTTCCGCGCCAACGTCACTCTCGTTTCATCTTGCGGCTGCCGGGGTGGATTCTCCAGTTTCACGGTCTCGACCAACAACTCGGCGCCAAGCATCGCCAAACGGTCATGCAACGTCGCCGCCGTATCCTCGGGTCGGATCGGCTCGCGACGTTGGAGGATGATCTCCCCGGCATCCATTCGCTCGTTCAGATACATTGTCGTCACGCCTGTCTCTGTGTCACCGGCCAAAATCGCGTGCTGGATCGGCGACGCCCCTCGCCATCGCGGCAACAACGAGGCGTGAACGTTGATGCAACCGCGCGCCGGCAATTCGAGCACCGCTTTCGGCAGCAACTGGCCATACGCCACCACAACGATCAAATCCGGTCGGGCAGTGCGAAGTTGTTCGATGGCGCCTGGGTCTTTGATCCTGGCCGGTTGCCAAACCGGCAACCCCAATATCTGCGCGGTGACTTTGACCGGCGGCGGCGCGAGCCGGAGGTTCCGCCCTTTCGGTTTGTCCGGCTGCGTTACTACGCCGGCAATCTCAATACCAGGCTGACGCGCCAAGGCTTCGAGGCATGGACACGCCAATTCCGCAGTCCCCAGGAAGACAATTTTCACTTTTTGATTGCGTGCATTTCCTTCGTCCGTCCCAACACAGCGCACAACACATCGTGCGCCACCTCGAGCGGCGTTTGGAGCGCGTCCACGTCCACCCGCAGCTTGGCCGGATAATGCGCCAAGACCGGAGCGGTCTCGGCCTCATACACCTCAAACCGGCGGCGGATGGTCGCTTCATTCGCGTCGTCCGCTCGACCTTGCTTGAGTGCGCGGTCTTTCATGCGCTGGACGATGTCGTTGATCCCATGTTCGCAGCGAAGGACAATGATCTGCATCACGTCCACGATTGGCTCGATTTCCTTGGCCTGATTCACATTGCGGGGCAGACCGTCCAAAATCAACAAGTCAGCAGACGGATTGAAGTTGCCGTCAGCGATCATCTTTTCCATGTGCGATTTCCAAAGTTTGACGACGAACTCATCCGGCACCAGCAAGCCTTTCGTCGAGTATTCAACGAACACCTTGCCCAGTTCGCTCGTCTTGTCGAGCGACCGGAAAATGTCCCCCATCGCCACGTGAACCACGCCCGGCAACTTGCCAAGCATTTGCCCCTGCGTACCCTTGCCCGTGCCGGGCGCACCCAACAATAATATCGTTTTATATTTCGTCATACCGATTCCTTTTAGTTCAACAGCTCGTACCAATTATTCCGCCGATGGGGCTCGTACCCCAACTCTCGGATCAAGCGTTGCATCGTCGCCTCGTCAATCCGAAACGTTGTGCCGGCGGAGGATACCACATTCTCTTCCATCATCACGCTCCCGAAATCGTTCGCGCCGAACTTCAACGCGATCTGGCCGATCGCCGGGCCTTGCGTGACCCAACTGGACTGCACATTGGGGAAATTATCGAGAAAAATCCGCGCCAACGCCTGCGTCCGCAAATACTCGTGCGCCCCAACCGTTGCCGCGCGCAGCCGGGTGTTCTCTGGCTGAAACGTCCAGCCAATGAACGCCGTGAACCCGCCCGTCCGGTCCTGTAGCTCCCGCAACAGTCGCAAATGCTCGATCCGGTCTTCAATCGTCTCGACGTGGCCAAACATCATCGTCGCCGACGACCGCAACCCCAGCCGGTGGGCCGTCTCCATCACGTCGAGCCATTGCCGGCCAGTGCATTTTTTCGGCGCAATCCGCTTGCGCACCGCCTCCACCAGAATCTCCGCGCCGCCCCCCGGAATCGAACCCAACCCGGCTTCCTTGAACTGCCGAAGCACTTCCCCGACCGGCATGTGAAACACTTCCGCAAAATGACAAAACTCGGGGGGCGAAAACCCGTGAATGTTCACCTGTGGAAATTCCCGGCGGATGTATCGGAGCAGATCAAGGTAGTACTCGATCCCCAACTTCGGGTGATGTCCCCCCTGCAACAACACCTGCACGCCGCCGATGGCGACGAGTTCCCAAATTTTCGCGCCGACTTGCTCCTTCGTCAGGACATAGGCGTCGTCGTCCTTCGTCTCCCGCATGAACGCGCAGAACGTGCAATACACGTCACAGATGTTGGTGTAATTGATGTTCCGGTCCACAATGTATGTGACGATCGGTTCCGGGTGTTTCCGTTGCCGGACGGCATCGGCCAGCGCCCCTAACTCCGGCAGGCTCAACTCCCGATATAGCATCAAAGCCTCGGCAGGTGTGAGCCGGTGGCCATCCAACACTTTGACCACGATTGCGTTGTCACTCATGACCCGCCTACTCTGGCGGAGTCGGCCCGCCGCGTCAATCCCGGCGAGCTGCGCTTGTGCCATCGGCGTTACTCTCTATAATCCACTGCCCATGATATCCGACGTTCCCAACGACCGCGCAATGTGGCGTCAGGTCTGGCTGTGGATCGGCGTAGGAACCATCCTGCGACTGATCTACGGCAGCCTCTTGCCTCTCACGCCAGACGAGGCGAACTACTGGCAATGGGGACGTCACCTGGCGTGGGGCTATCACGACCAATCACCGCTGATCGGTTGGGCGATTGGTTTGTCCACGCGCCTGCTGGGCAACACGGAATGGGCAGTCCGGCTGCCGACGGTTTTGGCCATGACGGTCACATGTGGGTACGTTGCCGCGTTCGCACGGCGATGGTTCGGCGCAATCGTTGCCTTCCATGCCACCGTGTTGAGTCAAGGCTTGTTGCTCATCAATGCAGGCGGCATCTTGTCCACCGCCGATGGCGTCCAGGCGGCCGCGTGGGCCGCAACGGCCTACCATACTTCCCGTGCCGTGGACGAACATTCGTGGCGCCAATGGTTCGCGGCCGGTTGCTGGTTGGGTCTGGGTCTGCTGAGCAAACTCACTGTGATCCTGTTCCCACTCAGTATCCTCGGATTTCTGCTTACCAGTCCCACCCACCGCGCGCACCTACGCTCGGCCAAACCGTACACAGCAGCGGCGGTGGGGTTGCTCCTGTTCGCGCCGGTTGTGTGGTGGAATGCGACACACGGATGGAACACCGTCCGTCACGTCGCGTGGCTGGGTGGTGTTGGCCGACCACTGGCGTTGCGTTGGAATTTTTTTGGTGAGTTCACTGCCGCGCAAGCCGGTTTGCTGTCACCACTGGTAGTTGTCGCGTTAATCTGGGCGTGGGGCTGGGCTTGGCATCAACGCCGGCAGCCATTGGCTTGGCCCGTGATTTATTGCTGGTGGTTGTCCTTGCCCCTAGTGCTCATGTTCACTGCGTTGTCCTTCCACAAACGCACCTACCATAATTGGCCGGCCATGGGGTATCTGATGATGATTCCGATTGTGACCGTGCTGTTTCGCCGCCGACCGTGTTTCTGGCGCTGGCTTGTTGGCAGCATCTACGCATACACGGTACTGGCACTGGGTGTGGTTCTGCTCCAAACATCGGCCTGGGCACTACCGCTTCCGGCCAAATGGGACCTACCCGCCAAAGAACTCCTTGGTTGGGACGTCGTCGGCCATCGCGTCGCCACGCTGCGCGCGACATTGCCGGATGCCAACCGCGCCTTCCTTTTCGCGCTGCGCTACCAACACGCCAGTGCTCTCGCCTTCTACACCCCTGGCCAACCCGACACCGTGAGCATCAACCGCTGGGGCCGCCCCAACGTCTATGATTACTGGTGGCGTGATGAGGACCTCCTCGGTCGCAACGCCATCGGGATGATGTCCGGTGGCCAAACAAACACTCCGCCGTTTGCCATACTCTTTGAACGCGTAGATGCCCCCGAAATTCTAGAAATTCGCCGCGGTAACCGTCCGATCAAAACCTATTCCCTGTTTCGCTGCTACGGTTTCAAGGGCGGCTTGCGTGGCGAACGACTCACGCCAGAAACCGCAACGGCCGGCACTCCTTGATCAAGCCCAACCCCGCGCACAACTCCTGAAACTTCCGCAGCCCCGCCTTCTCCGCTGCACCCAAATCGTAATGCACATATCGGCTCAGATACTCGAGCCGAAACGTCGCCGTCCCTGGCCCCAGTCGCTGCGCGATCTCTTCCAAGTGTGCCAGTCCGCTGGCCTTCGCCTCTCGCAGCAGTTGTAGAGGGAAACCGCATGCGCTCCGCTGTACCGCCCAGACCGCAAACACGAATGGCAATCCGGTCCATTCCCACCATGCTGCGCCCAAGTCCAACAACGGTTCGTTCCCGTTGCGCAAGCGATACTCGATCGCCCGGTCGCCGATCATCAACTCCGCGTCGCCCCCCGTTGCCGCGAATTCGGGTTCAATGCCATACCGGCTTTTCAACAACACCCGCAACAACCACACCGATGTCCGTGAGGCCGGGTCCAACTGCACGCGCCGCACCTGCTCGACCGGCCCCGCATGGCGCAGAAACACGCTGAACACCGGCCCGCGCGCGGCAATCGCCACGTCGTCCACCAGGTCGTACCGGTCCTCGCGTAGCACTTCGGCCACCGGCACAATGGCCGCATCCAATTCGCCCCGGCGGATCAAATCCGCCATCTGCGCTGGCTCGCCCGGAGTGATCCGGTCTTCCAAGCCGTACACCAACGGACGGGTGTTCAGATACGATAATCCGCCGATCCGGCAGTTCATCCAATCTCCTGATATAACGAATCGCGCAACACCGGGGCGCGCCCGGCTTCGCGAATCGCGCACTCCAATGCCTCGCGGGCCATCTGTTGCGGCGTTTTCGCACCGGCCATGTGATAGATTTTCTCCTCAATCACCGTGCCGTCAATGTCGTCCACACCAAAACTCAAAGCCGTCTGTGCCAACTTCATTCCCATCAACACCCAATACGCCTTGATGTGCGGCACGTTGTCCAGATACAGCCGGGCAATCGCCAGCGTCTTCAACAAATCGGCTCCGCTCGGCCCTGGCAAATGGAACAACTGCGTGTTTTCAGGATGAAATGCCAGCGTCACAAACGCCGTGAACCCACCCGTCTCATCCTGCAACTCTCGCAACCGCCGCAAATGATCCACGCGGTGCTCTGGTTTCTCGACGTGCCCAATGAGCATCGTGCAGGTAGATCGGCCGCCCATCTTGTGCCACTCCCGATGCACTTCGAGCCATTCCTCCGCGGTCTCCTTCGCGTGGCAAATCACCTGGCGCACTTCAGGCGCAAAGATTTCCGCCCCGCCTCCGGTCAACGATCCCAACCCCGCCTCGCGCAACACCGCCAACGTCTCCGGAATACTCCGCTTGCTGATCTTCGCCAAATGACGGATTTCAATTGCCGTAAAAGCCTTCAAGTGCAACCGGTGGTCCACTGCCCGCAACGCCCGCAGCATCTCGACGTACCGGTCCAATTTCCATGTCGGATGCAGTCCGCCAACAATGTGCAACTCAGTAATACCCAACGCCAGCGCCGCCTGCGCCTTGGCCACCATCTCGGCCACCGTGTATTCGTATGCACCCTCTTGTTTCGGCCGGCGATAGAACGCGCAGAAATCGCAATCGAGAATGCAGAGGTTGGAGTAGTTGATGTGCCGGTTGAGAATGTAGAATGCCCGGTTGCCGTGCCGCCGTTCACGCACAAGGTCGGCCATCATCCCGATAGCCGGCAGGTCGTTCGAGGCAAATAGCCGGAGACACTCCGCGTCCGTCAGACGTTGCCCCACCTCCACTGTGGCGGCGATGTCCCGCAACTCTGATTTATCGAACAATCTATTCATAACCGTTGATCGGGCGGGACCGCCGGGCGCGCCGATTCGGACGGCCCGGCAGTCCGTCCCTACCTCAAAAACACATCCATCACCACCGCCACTAAAAACACCACACTGATCACGCCGTTCACGCGCAACGACGCCAGATTCACACTCACCGGATCGCCCTTGCCGGCCAACCAATGTTCGTACACAAGGCAGCCGCCAATCACCACCAGCCCCGCGT
>CALBCO010000253.1 GCA_937927265.1 uncultured Verrucomicrobiae bacterium
CCTGTATTCCGCAGTTGAATTGTCGGGGGGAGGGCGCATTGCGGCTTTGCCGCGTTAGATGGAAGGTGACGCAGACATTCCTGTCTGCCTCCGTCCTACCTGAGCCGGGAAAGCGGTGCTGTCGCACCGCACTCCAAGACGCTGGCGCGCAGAACATCAGCCCCACCGATGGGGCAAACGATTTTGGAGTGCGCTGCGGCTGCGGCGCTTTGGATGGCCGGGGTAGGGTTCCGCGAAAGGAAAGCGACAGTGGGCGGCAGGCGTGAGTGACACGCAAGGATCGGGCCGGCCAGCGGGTGCGCGTGAGGAATCCAAGGACGACAAGCGGTAGAAGCCGGCGAGTGTTGATCCTGTATTCCGCAGTTGAATTGTCGGGGGGAGGGCGCATTGCGGCTTTGCCGCGTTAGACTCTTTCGTGATGAGATATGACAGAAAAGCCGAGGTCCGGCCGGTTGGAGACGGCACGCCGTGGCGTCCGTTTCTTGCCCGACCAGCACGCGGCGGCGCGCACGGCGTGCGCGCCCTACCCACACTTGCGGCTGTGCCGCGTTAGAAAAATGGTCTTGCTGCCGCGAGCCTGCTCGCGACGACAATGGGGGAGTGCTTACGGCTGGCTGGAACGGCGGGCGCGCCGGCGGCGCGCCGCGTAGATCGTCGCAATGCTCGAGAGCCAGAGCAACACCACGCTCGGCTCAGGAATCAACATGTGAATCTCGCCGCTGCCCAACAACGAAATGTTCTTCGCAAAATCCCATCCGTTCGAACCTTGATAGCTGTAGTACACCGTCACGTTGTCATCAATGATCAACAGTGAGTTCTCCGCCAAGAACAGTTTACCTAGGTACACCGCCGCGCGTTGGCCATCGTCGGTCCCGGGCCCCCACGCGCTGAACACGTCGCGCACCATCACCGTCGCCCAGTTGCCCAATTCCAACATCCCCACGTTGAAATTGTTCGCCGGCGCGCTGCCCACCATCATTTCGCTCGTGTTCAACGGCGCGCCTGGCCCCGGTCCCAAGTCCAACCCCGCCGTCCAGAACGTCTGCGTCGCCGCCGCGCTGCCCGCGCCGCCTGTGAACAGGAACGTCCCGTTCAGCCGATTCTCGACGTTGTTGGTGCTGAGATTCACAAAGTCCGCCGTCACCCCAGCGTTGGCGTTGCTGAAGATATAAACGTCGCTGCCGTCCATCTGGATCACGCCGCTGGCGGTGTTGGTGAACGCCGCGTGGAAGACGTTGGTCGTCGGGTCGGTGATCCAGCGGCCGCTGTTGATCACCGTGCTGAAGGTGCCGATGCTGTTGAGCATCGTGAACGTGCCGGCATTGGTGAACACTCCCGCCACCGTAACGTGCGCGCCGTTGCGGGCCGCCAGGATGCCGTCCGTGGCGGTCGTGACGCCGTTGGAGAAGAGGCTGCGGCCGGCCTCCAATTGCAACCGGGCGGTCGCGCCCGACCCGTCACCGATGATCAACGAACTACCCGTGTTCACGTTGGTCAGGTAGTTGGCGGTGATGGTGCCGCCGCTGAAGTTGAACGCGGTGCCCGCCCCGCTCACCAACGCAGAATCGGCCCGGACATTGCCGCCGCTGACGTTCAACGCGGTGGTAACGCCGTTGGTCAGGAACAGCCTGTTGGCCCGCAGCGTGCCGCCGGTGACGGTCAGGTCGCCGAAGCGGACATCCACGAACGCATTAGCCGCCGCGTTCGTCACATAGAAGCCGCCGCTATAGACGTTGACGCGATTGTCTTTGGAGGTCGTCGTGCCCAAGCCGGTCCGGTTACCGACGATCAGCGCGCGGCCAACCGTGATGACGCCATCGTTGGCCACCGTCAGGGTGTTATTGGAGGTAGTCGCGGTCTGGCTCGCGCCGCCGGCAAAGGCATGGCCCACAATCAGATTGCCGCGCTCATCCCAGCGCGAACCGGCCCCGGACACCAACGCCCAGTTGTTGCTGGAGGACCGGGGGGTGGTGTCCCATGCGACAAACGCCTGGCCGACAACCGAGTTGGTGGACACGACCCGGCCCCCGGCAAGCACTTGCAGCCAGCCACCGTCCACATCAAACTGATCGTGGCCCGCCCCAACGAGCAGCCCGCCAGACAGGTAGTCCCACTGCCGGGTGAAATTGGCCACGGCTTGGTTGCTGACCGTTAATCCGCCGCGCTGGATGCGGGTGATGGCATCCACGCGAAACTCCGAGCCCGCCCCGGTCACCAGCACCTGCCCGGTCGTCCCCCCTGACCAAACGGGGCTGATAACCATCCCGCGCGACAGATACAGATCCCCACCGGCCGGTGTGTGGACAAACAGCGCGCGGTTGCTAATGACCGTCTGGCCGAGAACTTCGATACCGGGCACTCCCGACGTGGTATTGCTGAACACGGTGGTTGGCCCGGCCACGAGCACGTGACCATACATGCGCACCCCTCCACCAGCGTCGCCGGCTTGAACAAACACATTCGTGCCGCCCAAGAACCGGTTCGTGCCGTTCATGCTGATGGTCTGGCTCGCCACTTGCCACTCCGAGCCGCGCAAGACGGTCAAGTCGGTCGAGCTGCTGAAGGCCACAATCGAGTTGGTGCGGACGTTGACGACGTTGTTGGTGGCGTAGAAGTAGTCGGCAATGACTTTGCCGCCGGCGCCCCAGGAGAGCGTGCCGAGGCCGCCCGCGCCGACGTTGAGCACGCCCGTGCGGGCGGAGTTCGTCGCGGCCAGCGTGCCGTTGGCGACGTAGGCCAGGCCGGTGCCGCCGTTCTGGCCGAGCACCAGGGTATTGAACACGGCCAGACCGCCGCTGTTGGTCAGGAACCCGCGGCCCGCGCCGCCGATGATGACCTGGCCGCCGCTGGTGGCGTACAAGTTGCCGCCCTGCACCAGCACCTTGCCGATTTCGCCGGCGGCGTTGCCGACCACAAGGTTGTTCGTGCCGACCCGGTACTCGCCATCGCTCGCGACGGTCA
>CALBCO010000254.1 GCA_937927265.1 uncultured Verrucomicrobiae bacterium
TCGCAGCCGGTCGCGGCGCGCTTGATGCGCGGGATCGTTCACCAGATCCGTCAGGCAATCGGGATCAACGGCCACGTGATACAACTCCTCGTCGCCGCGTTTGCCAAAACAGAGATCCCAGAATTGTTTTTGCGAGGCGATGTACCGAGTCTTGAGCACTTCGGTCTTAGTGGGGCTGCCATCACATTCGAGATAGCCCGTTTCCGGGTTGCCCGCCGGCCAACGATCTGGCTCGAAGTTCCGTAGATACAGCCAGCCGTCTTCGAAGATGCCCCGGATCGGGTAATTTTGGTTATGCGGCCGGCCGCAATCATGTCGCTCTTTGCCAATCAATACGTGGTCGCGGAGGAACTTGGGCTGGGCGGCGAAAACATCGGTCAAACTACGGCCCGTGATTGGCTGCATCCCGGCTCGCGTGGCATCCAGCCCGGCCAGTTCGAGAAACGTCGGCGCGAAATCAATAAAGCTGACATACTCGTGGACCACTCGGCCCGGCTGCCTGATGCCCGCCGGCCACATCATCGCCAATGGCATGTGATTGCTGTGCTCGTACTCCTGCCCTTTGATCCGCGGGAACGGCATCCCGTTGTCGGACGTGACGACCACCAGCGTGTTTTCCAACAGACCGCGCCGCTGCAGGGTGTCGAGCATCTGGCCGAGATGCCGGTCAAAATGTTCGATTTCAAACCCGTAATCGAGCAGGTCGTTACGGACGACTTCGTTGTCGGGCCAAATACCGGGCACGTGGTCAATCTCCTTGATACTACGTTTGCCGAGTTTCACGCCGGAACCGTAGGTGTAATTGCGGTGCGGCTCGGTGCTGCCGTACCAGAAACAGAACGGCGCGTCGGCGGGTCTGGCATTGAGGAAATCCTCGAAGTTGCCGGCGTAATCGGTGTTGTTGATATCCGGTGTCGGCGGTTCGAGTTTGCGGCTGCTCCACGCCGGGCCGGTCAATTCGCGAGGCCGGCCGTTGACGGTACCGGGGTCGCCCGGTGCCCAGCCTTTGGCCGTGTGGCCGGTGTGGTAGCCGGCCTCTTGCAGCGCTTCCCAAACAGTTTTGAATCTAGCCGGGAAGATGCAGTTGTGGTTGGCGGCGTCTTCGAGTTGCCACGAATTGCGGCCAGTGAGAATGGCCGCCCGCGAGGGAGCGCATTTGGCGTTCGGCGTGTAGCCGCGTTGGAACAGCAACCCTCCGCGCGCCACGCGGTCGAACGCCGGCGTGTTGACCCACCGGCAACCATACGCCCCGAAATGCAGGCCGGCATCGTCCGCGAGACAAAATAGAATGTTGGGTCGGTTCATGGGACCGGGATTCTACTCCGCATCAACCCTGGTCCACAAGTCGCGCGGCGCCGCGGTGCGCGGGCCGTAGCCGGTCCAGCAATGCAGCATGATCCACGACCGCCAGAACAACCAGCCGCCGTCGGCGCGAATCAACTCGTGCACGTACCGGCCGACGTGCAGCGTCCATTGGTCATTGGCGCGCGGCACGCCTTCGGCCAGCAGCACCGAATGCGAAAACGCCCGGTCACCGGCGAGATCAATCACCTGATTCACCGGCCGATGCCGGAAATACGCGCCGACTTCCGCATAGACTTTCAACCACCACGCGTACCAATCGCGGATTTGTTGCCGGCCGTGAAAGCCCTTGCCCACCAAGTACAGCGCATACAACTCCGCGTCGGGATGAAAGAGCGCGGCGATCTCATCGGCGGTGCCGTGCTCGTGCAACTGACCATAGGTCATTTGCAACCGTTGAATCGCCAGGATGTCCACCAGTTGCGCGGGCGTCGGAATCGGCTCGCCGCGCTCGCCGCGCAACGCCGGCATTGGCGGGACTGGCATCTCGTAGCCGCTGGCGGTCGGCGGGAAACCGCGGTCCTTCTTCACTGTTCCACCCCGCCGTTCCAGACCTGCTTGCCGTTGCGGCACAACTCATACGCCGGTGCCGCCCACGAATAATCCAGACTGATCCGCCGCTGCTGGAAAAACCACCGGCCGCCCACCTTGACCAGGTCATCCTCATACGCCCCGGCATAGAAGCGCAGTTGGTTGCCGGCCAGTTGCACGCCGTGTGCGTCCAACATCGAAAACGCCCAGCCGCGCGAGCCCTCCACTTCGATCCGCATGGATGAGATCAGATGCCGGCGCAGTTTGCTTCCCGACCGGCTCGCCGCGAGATACCGGCTGTACCAGGCGTGAATCGCCTCGTGGCCGCGGTGGAGCGTATCGCCCTCGTATGCCGGCCACACGGCACCATCGGACGCGAACAACTCCACGATGCACTGCGCGTCGCTGGTATCGCTGTCGAGCCAATGGCAATACCGGGCAAGCAGTTGTTGGATCGCCACCACATCGGCGGCCGAGTCGGTCGTGTACGCGCCGGTGACAAATGGCGGTCGGAAACGGGCCAGCGGTCCCCCGGCAATCAAACCGCCGTTCATGGCGACCCAACTCCAAAACAGACCAAGTTGCCGGTGCCGTCCAAGCCGTTCTTCTCGTTGTCGAGTTTGACGAAGCAGCGACCGCCGGCAACCACCGGTTCGCCGAAATAGTATTCGCCGAGCGCGAACGCATGGCCGCCGAGTTTTTGGAGGCCCGTGCCGGTCAGTTTGGCGAAAACCAATCCCTCCAACGACCGCCGCGCGGCTTTCATAACGATGGTGTCGCCGGCCAGCACGAACGTCGGATCACCCGAATACGAATAGCCGCCTTCTTCCGGCTTGGCGCGCAGCCAGTCGTTGAGTGCCGGACACACCGGCAGTGCTTGGCCGGGGTGGCGGTTGTGCGCCCGTTCGCAGAGATACGATGCGGGCGGCGCCGTTTCGCCCTGGTACAACGCATCTGAAGACCAGAGCAGTTCGCCGGTGCGGACATCGCGGCATTGGAATTGTTTCACCTCGTCGGGCCGATGGGGCCGCGGCCACTCGGCGATTTGGCCTTTGGCGCGGTCCACCGTGTGTAAATGCGTGTAGAGATCAATCCCGTAGAGTTTACCGTCGTGCAGGACGTACTTGGCGTTGCGGGCGGCGAGTTGGTCGGTGTGCCAGAGCAGACGCGGCTGGCCGCCGGTCACCTCGAGCGCGTAGGTCGCCGTGCCGAGCGAGCCGTGGCCGCAGAAGATCCGATCCACCACGATGTTGCCGGCGACCAACACCTGCGGCGCCACGTAACCGTAGCCGAGCCACCACGGCCACGGATTCGGCTGGCGAGCGACATCGGCGTCATTCACAAACTGCCGGATTGCCGGAATCTCCTTCGCGTGATGAAAAATCCAGCGCCGCTCGCCCGTGGCGAGATCCAAACCAATCACCGCGTGTCCGGTGCTCATCACCACGGTGGGCTGGCCCTCGATCACGCCGGTCGCCAATGCCGGTTCCCACGAATCATACCCGGTCTCGCTGGGGGATTTGTCCGGATGGTACTGCCGGGTATATGGGCTGGCCGTGTGTTGCCAGAGCACGGCACCGGTCGCGGCTTCGAGCGCGACACACGTGGCGCTGCTATCCACGTGTTTCTCGTCGCCGCCAAACGACCCCACCGCGCCAGCAAAAAAGCTCACTAACACCTTGCCGTCGGCCGCCAGCGGCGCGCCCCGGCCGAGCATGAATCCGCGGCCGCCCTTGCCGGTCTGCCACGGATCGCGGTACGGCGTTGTCGCGCGCAATTTCTCTTCCAAATCCAGCTTCCACAAAATCGCGCCGGTCTGGGCATCGAGCGCCACCACATACCGCAGCGTCCGCACGATCAACTTGCCCGCCACAAACAGCGGCGACGCATAAATCCCTGCCTGCCGGCTGAACGTTTCTCCGTCCGTGACTTTCGTCCGCCACCGCACCGCCCCGTCCGCCGCCGTTAAACACGCGACCCACACGTCCAACGGCGTCGAGTTGACCGGCTTGTCCCAATGCCCCGCGATTTTGGCCGGGGTGCTGGCCGCGCCCGGCTCCTTTTCTGGCTCGAATCCGCCCAACACAAACACGGTGCCGCCCGCCACGACCGGCGGCGCGCCGCCCAAACCCGTTGACGTCCGCCAGAGGATGCGCGGTGAGGCTGCGGCGTCCGCGTTGATTGGTTCGGGAGTGAACCCGGTGCGCGTCGGC
>CALBCO010000255.1 GCA_937927265.1 uncultured Verrucomicrobiae bacterium
GAACTGTGTCCGGACAGCCCCGAAGCGAACTTTCGTCTGGCGCAACTCTTTGTCGAACAAGGGCGTCCCGACGACGCCATCGCCCTCCTCCAAGGCTACCAAGAACGCGACCTGCACAACGTTAAGATTCGCGAAATCATCCACAACATCCAAAACCTCAAACAACAAGCCGCCGAGAGCGAGCGGCTCGAACAGCAATACGCGGCCAATCCGGACGACGTGGCCGCAGCGGTGCAACTTGTTCGTCTCTACGCTGGCCGGCAGCGCGTGGATGCGATGAACGACATCGTCGCCCGACTGGTGGCGCGGCCCGACCTGCCGCCCCATGAGTTTCTCGGGCTTGCCGATTTGTATGCCAAGTTGCGGCAATGGCCTCATGTCATTCAGTTGCTGAATCTTTTCACCCAACGTTACCCCGACAATCCAGTGGGTTGGTACAACTTGACGATTGTTCACGCTTTGCAAACCGACTGTCCGCTCGCCGCCCAAGCGTTGGAACAAGCGCTGGCGCACGATTTGCCCACGGGTCAGTTCCGCGAACTGGCCCGGCAGGACCCGCGCTTGGCGACGTGCCGCAACAATCCATACTTCAGCGCCTTGTTGGGCCAATTGCCTCCGGTGTTGCTCCCGCCCCCTGCGGCGGGAGCGAGTCAGCTTCGCAGTCCCGCGCCCGGGCGCGAAACGCCAACGAATTGACGCCACTGTGCCGTTGGCGTGGCCGGATGCACTGGGAGATACAGCCGATCTGCGACGGTGGGGTGGGCAAAAGCGTGAGTAATCAACACGCCCGCCGAGCGGTGGCCGACCGCAATGCCCCCGGCAAGGAGAGTCGCCGGATGTGCCCCTTACTCACCCAGTGGCAGGTCTAGTCGCAACGAGAACGCGGGCGTATCTGTCAGCTTCAAAGTGATTTTCGATTTCAGCCGGGCGCCCCGCAGCGTGGCCAAGAACGGATTGGAGGGTGGTTGGCGGAAGGAACTGCTTGGGGCGGATGACGGCTCAGTCAGGCGGTTCAGGGAAAAGTCCCATTCCAAGGATCGTTCAACGGTTTTGGCCAACTCATTGCCCCAGAACAACGCGCGGTCCAATTGATATTTGGCTTGTTGCAGGGAGCTTTTGATGGGCGACGTTGCGCGGTCGTGAATCCCAAACTCCGCCTCGAACTGGTCCCAACGTTGCGCGGAAGTCAGTGATCGTGACGGCGCGCGGAGGAAGATTTCCGCGGGGGGAGGCAGCGGCCGGCACAACGGCGGCTCATTGGTGATATTTTGCAGGAGAAGGGGGGAAATGTAATCCACGCGCAAGACCCTCTGAGTCTCCCCGGCAACGGCGAGGCGGCCTACCGCCACGACCAGGGCGATCAGGACACCGACCCGATTGAGCTTGAACAACCACACGGCTCATTCCCCCTTTTAATCTACACCAACTTGTCGGCAAAAAATTCACAAAATGCGTGGTTTGCATTGCATTTCTGCCGGAGCCGGTGCAGATTGACCTGATCATTGGCGCGCGCCATGCTGTAAAAACAAACATGAGGACCGATCGGACATATTTGACCGCCGAGCGACGCAACGCCTTGCAGGCGTTGCAGCTCGCCGTCATGGAAGGCGCAACCGCCCGCTACCAAGGGTTGCTGGACCGTGCGATCGCCACCGGTGCCACCGACGAAGAAATTGATCTCGTGGTCTATGAAGCCGTGCGTAATCTCTTTGTCAACGCCGAGCGGCCACTCACCGGCCGTGACCTCGCCCACCTTGTCCCCGCTGGTTGCGCCGACGAATGACCGGCCGACCAGTCCCGCAGATTGCCATTCATCTCCATTGACGACTCGCAGGGCCGGACCGGCGCGTTGACGTAAACCGTGGCATTTGATAGCTTGGGCGGAGCAGGACAGCCGTGAAAAATGCGCTCAACGAGAGTGTGTTGGTGCTCAACCGCCTGTGGCAGGCCATCAATGTCTGCACGGTGGAACGAGCCTTCACGCTTCTGTATATGGGGCACGCGGAAGTCGTATTTGAAAATGCCGGTAACTTTCAGACGTTCAACTTCACTGAATGGCGCGACTTTACCCGCGACCACGATGGCGAGGATGTGGTGCGCACGGTGTCGTTCAAGATTCGTATCCCGCGGGTGATTCTGCTGTTGTTCTTCGACCGGTTGCCCCACAAAGAGGTGAAGTTCACGCGGCACAACATCTTCGAGCGCGACCGCAACACCTGCCAGTATTGCGGCAAACGTTTCGACCGGCGCGACCTCAATCTCGATCACGTCGTCCCCCGCGACCGGGGCGGAGCCACGACTTGGGAGAACATTGTGTGCGCCTGTATTCCCTGCAATACGCGGAAGGCCAATCGGACGCCGCAGGAAGCCGGCATGCATCTGATCCGCAAACCAAAACGGCCCAAGTGGCGGCCGTTCGTCAACGTGACCCTCAGCATGGTGGCGCACGACAGTTGGCGGCACTTCCTCGACCTCGCCTACTGGAACGTTGAACTCGGTGAAGACGTGAAGTGATGTTCGGGCTTGGCCTGTTGTAGCCATTCCCGGTAGGCGAGCGGAGAAATTTCCGATGGTTTGATCTCGCTGCGGCCGCCCCAAAACACATTGGTGTAACTGACAGCAATTCCGGCTTCGGCGAGGTGCGCATCAATCGCCGCTTTGTGGGCGAGCAAGAGTTGCTTGTCGGTGCCGTGGGCAACGCCCATGATGTTGACGTGGTGAAACTCCGGGCCGCCTTCGCGCCAGTAGGCGTGGGTCATGATGTGATGACGAGCGACTTCCTGGCCGGCGTCCAACTCGCGGCCTGGCGGCACTGCCCAATGAAACAGCGCGTTGCACCGGGTGACGCGTTCGCCGTCGGCCCCCGGTTTGACATGTTCCAAAAACGTGGAGAACCGGCCGATGATCCGGCGGCGGTCGAAATCCTCCGCCCGACGCAGAAACTCCGCGAGCGGCACGCCGGCCTCGCGGGCGCGGCCGTGCCAAATCTCCGGCGCCAGCTCCTCCGGAGCAAACTCGCGTTTCAACGCAGTCAACACCCGCCACTCCACCTCGGTCAGCGCGGTCAAACGCACATCCATTGCTTTTGCCGGCGCGGCGGCGCGGCTGCCGGGTTCGAGTCCGCGCCGGCGCACGTGGCCGACGCCGAGCGTGAACAGTCTTTGGGCCGGTAACAGCACAAACTTCGTTGCGCCCGTGGCCCGGCACAGCAATGTGCAATGGTCGGTGAGCGAGAAGCCGGGCGGCACCTTCAACGTCGTCCAAAGCCGGTATTTTGTCGGCCCGGCATCGGTGGTGCGGATGACGACGTGACCGGAGAACGGGTCGTTCTGAAACATCCAGTCGAACGCCCGGTGCAGCTTCTCTTCCGGCACCTGCCAGGCGACGAGCGCGCCGTGGGCCAGGTTGGTGGACAACAAGGTTTGCCGGATGCGCCGGATCGTTCCGGCCTGCAACATTGCTTGCAGCCGCGCGATGACCACCGGCAGTTCCACGCCCGATTGCCGGGCAATCGCGCCGAGCGGGTCGCGGAGGAAACCCTGGAGACCGTCCTCGGACACGGCGAGAATCCGGGCGTTGACGGGATCGTTGAACGAGACCGGAATTGGCACGGCGAACTATAGCACCAACCGTCCACTGGACAACTGGCCGAAGCTGGTCTATCGGTTCACGCCATGACGGGCAACGACATCCGGCAGCAGTACGTGAACTACCTTTTCTTCAAAGCCGAACCCGGCTGGCAGCGGTTGCGACGTGACCAACGCGAGACGGGCCTCGCCGAGTTTGCCGCAGTCGTGCAGGATTGGTCGAAGAAATGCCTCATCGTCCCGTTCAGCACGGTCGGCACGCGCGCTGACACTGACTTCGTGCTCTGGCGCATCAGCGAGCGACTCGAAGACTTTTCCGAGATGACCACCCAACTACGCCGCACCGGCCTCGGTCAATGGTGTGCCACGCCGTACAGTTATCTCGGCCTGACGAAACGCTCGCTGTACGTGGACAAGCATGAGCATCCCGACAGCGAAAGCCGGCGCGGCCGTGTCGTGCCGGGCAC
>CALBCO010000256.1 GCA_937927265.1 uncultured Verrucomicrobiae bacterium
CCCATTTGTCCTTTTCCCCAACAAGTCAGGATTCCAGGACTGACAGCATTGCAGCCCCAGAAAACGGAGATAGTCCTTGATGATGAGGCGCGCTGGACGCGCGCGAACGAGTGTGGTTGAATGTCGCGCCGAAAGGATCAACCATGGCCACCATTTTCACTCTCAGCCGCGAGCAACTCCAAGCCACCCTGTACCATTACCGGGCGCGCGTCACTGCCGTGTACGATGGCGATACTTGCACGGTGGACATTGACCTCGGCCTCGCCACGTGGATTCATGGCGAGAAAATCCGCCTGCATCGAATCAACGCTCCCGAAATGACGGGTGCCGATAAAGCCAACGGCACGGCCGCCCGTGATTATCTGCGGTCGCTGGTGCTCGATCAAGACATCATCCTCCAGACCATCAAGGACGTTCGTGAAAAGTATGGCCGGTACTTGGGGGAAATCTGGATCGAGCGCAACGGCGTGATGCAAAACGTCAACGACCAAATGGTCCTGGCCGGTCACGCTTAGTACTAAAAGTACTAAACCACCTGTCGCGGCAACGGCAACTGATTGACTCAGTTGTCCCACGTCAATACCTTCTGTACTGCAGCCGCCAATTCTTGCAGCATAAAGGGTTTCTCTAAAACCACTGCAGCAGCGTCCCTCGCCACCGCCCGCACTGCCGGGCTGGCATCCGCAGTCATGAAGATGAACCGATGGCGGTTGGGCGAACCCGTGGCCGCGAGGGCGTGGTAAAAGTCGAGGCCGCTGAGTTGCGGCATGTCCACGTCGGTGAGGATCACATCGAAGAAACTATTTTGCGCATGCACAAGCCCTTCCGCGCCATTGGCGGCCACTGTCACTTCGCCCCGGTCGCGTAAATAGACCTGTAGCAACAGGCGCAAGGCCTCTTCGTCATCCACCACCAACATACGTTGTTGCCAGACTTCTGGCAATGGGGGTGGTAGGTTCGGCAGGCGCACGGATGCCGGACAGGTTGCCTGGTATTCTTCGATGTGGCGTTTGTGTTGGTGTACGACGGCGGCCGCCCTCTGAAATTCAGGTTCGCCCTTTCGAAAACACGACAGAACGTAAAGAAACACCTCGTTCCATTCGGAAAACTCCGCATGAACGATTCCGGCCAACAGTTCCGCTTCGGTCAATTGCCCGGTCTGGGCGCAGGCAAGCAGTTGCGAGAGACCGTGAACCGCCTGGGTAGTTTGTTCATCCAAACGGAGGCTCACTTGGCGATCCTCGCCTCCCGCGCGAAACTGTTCCTCCGCCCGGCGAAGCAATTCCAAATGCGTCGCTTCGTCCTTGGCTAACTGCCGCAAGAACGTCACCAACGCAGGCCGGTCGGCAAAACAACGGGCCAACGCCTCGTAGGCCGCCAAGGCTTCCTGTTCAGCCGGTCGCAAGAACGCGGCCATTTGGCTCAGATACATGGCCTCCTCCATGTCATGATCGTAATGCGGCCACTGTCGCAGCCAAAGACTCGCTGTTGTTGACGTGGAGCATGGTGACGTCTTTGTTGATCCGTTTCATCAAGCCGCTGAGGACGGTGCCGGGGCCGAGTTCGATGAACCGGGTAAAACCCTGCTCAATCAGCCATCGCATCGAGTCCGCCCACCGCACTGCCGAGGTGATTTGGCGGAGCAGCAATTTTTTGATTTCATCGGCGCTTTGGATGGGCCGGGCGGTGACATTGGAGATCACCAGCACATTCGACACGTGGACCGGCACTTCGCCAAGCACGCCGGCAAAGTTTTGTTGGGCGCTCGCCATCAGCCGGGAATGGTACGCCCCGGCCACAGTGAGGGGAATAACCCGTTTCGCGCCTCGCGCTTTGCAAAGTTCCACGGCTTTCGCGATCTTGTCGCGTTCCCCGGAAATCACCGTCTGACCGGGGCAATTCAGATTCGCAATGTCCACGTCCGCTTCCCGACAAGCCTCCTCCAGCATCGCATCGTCGAGGCCAATGATCGAAGCCATCGCACCGGTGGTGGCCGCGCAAGCTTCTTGCATCAGCTGGCCCCGTGCCTGCACGGTGCGCAACCCGTCGTCAAACGCAAACGCCCCAGCCGCCGTCAACGCGGTCAACTCACCCAACGACAACCCAGCAGCCGCGCCGAATTGCAAGTCGGGCAATTCGGTTTTCAGCGCCGCCCAACACGCCAAACTCGTCACGAAAATACCGGGTTGAGCGTTGTCGGTCTGCGTCAGCAGCGGTTCGGGGCCTGCAAAACAGATTTGCCTCAGGTCGCGGCCGAGTACTTCGTTGGCGCGCTCAAAGACTTCCCGACTGGCCGGGTATTTCTCCCAAAGGTCGCGCCCCATACCGACCTCCTGCGCGCCTTGACCCGAAAAAAGCAGAGCGATGTTTTTCATGGGGCCACCTCAGCGCGGGCTTCAGCAGCGAGCGGCGTGCTCAGGTATCGCTCGCCTGTGGAACAGGCAACGGTGACAATTAATTTCCCTTTGTTTTCGGGTCGCCGGGCATACTGAATCGCCGCCCAAACATTGGCCCCTGAGGAAATCCCACACAAGATGCCCTCCTCCCTCGCCAAGCGGCGGGCCATCGCAAACGCATCGTCATTGGTGACCCGGATGACTTCGTTGATCAGGTTCGTGTTGAGAATGTTCGGCACAAATCCCGCACCGATCCCCTGAATTTTATGCGGTCCAGGTTTGCCCCCGCTCAGGACTGGCGAATCATTCGGCTCAACTGCTACGACGCTGAAGTTTGGCTTCTTGGCCCTGATCACTTCACCGACCCCGGTTAACGTACCGCCTGTGCCCACCCCGGCGACCAAGGCATCCACCCGTCCGTCCGTGTCTTCCCATATCTCAACGGCGGTTGTACGCCGATGGATATCTGGATTGGCGGGGTTGTTGAACTGTTGAGGCATGAATGCATTCTTCATTTCTTTGGCCAATGCCTCAGCTCGGCGGATTGCGCCGGGCATTCCTTCAGGGCCAGGGGTTAACACCAACTCAGCTCCCAGCATCCGCAAGAGTACCCGGCGCTCCACACTCATCGTCTCGGGCATCGTCAGAATCAGCCGGTAGCCTTTGGCGGCACAAACAAATGCCAGCGCAATGCCGGTGTTGCCGGAGGTGGGCTCGATGATGACGGTATCTTTGCCAATTCTGCCCTCTTGTTCGGCCGCTTCGATCATGGCCACGCCGATACGATCCTTGACGGAACTCAGAGGGTTGAAGAACTCACACTTCAATGCAATCTCCGCCTCCAGCCCTTCAGTCACTTTGTTCAATCGCACCAGTGGCGTCCTACCAACGGTCTTAGTAATGTCGCTGTAGATTTGCCCCATGCAGTCTCCGTTTTGTAAATTGACGAACTATTAGCCGAGCAACGAGGCAACGCAAGAAACAAACACAAAAAGA
>CALBCO010000257.1 GCA_937927265.1 uncultured Verrucomicrobiae bacterium
GGCGACTCGCCCCGACCAGGGCACAGCCTGGACGGTGGTACCGATACCCGGGACCTTCCCGTTGAAATGAAGCGAAATGCCCTCCTGCGGCTGGAGCCGCAACGTGAGGGCGTTCGCATCCAGTCGTTGGCCGCACTGCGCCGCGAACAGCACGTTGGGAGTTCTCCGAAATTGCACCCGGACCTCGCTCGCGCTCAGTGCCAGCCGTTTGCCGGTACGCAGATAGAACGGCACCCCCGACCAGCGCCAGTTTTCGATGAAGAGTTTCAACGCCACAAATGTTTCGGTGTGCGAGTCGGCAGCGACGCCGGGTTCGTCACGATAGCCGATGTATTGGCCGCGAACGCTGCATTCCGGGGCGACCGGGCGGATGGCGCGGAGGACTTTGACCTTTTCGTCGCGGATGACTTCAGCTTCCCAAGCGATGGGCGGTTCCATCGCGACGAGCGCGAGCAATTGCATCATGTGGTTCTGCACCATGTCGCGCAACGCGCCGCTGGTGTCGTAGTAGCCGGCTCGCCGGCCGACGCCGAGCGATTCGGCGACGGTGATCTGGACGTGGTCCACGTATTTTTGGTTCCAGAGCGGATCGAAAATCTCGTTGGCGAACCGCATCACCAAAATGTTCTGCACTGTTTCTTTGCCGAGATAATGGTCAATGCGCAGGAGTTGGCGTTCGGCGAAGACCTTGGTGAGCGCCGCGTTCAACGCCCGCGCGCTGGCGAGGTCGTGCCCGAACGGTTTTTCAACGATGACGCGGTGGTCGGCCTGCACGAGGCCGGCAGCGGCAAGTTGCCGGCTGATCGGCTCGAACTCGGCCGGGGGCACCGCGAGATAGAACACCCGCCGCCCGGCGGTGCCGCGTTGCCGGTCGAGTTGGTCCAGCAAGGCGGCGAGTTCCCGGTAACTGGCGGGGTTGGCGTAGTCGCCGGCTTGATAGAAAATCCCGTCGGCAAACGTCGCCCACACCGCCGGGTTGAGCGGGGTGAACCGGGCGTGGTGGGTGGCGGCTTCGTGGAGTTGCCGGCGAAACTCGTCGTGGCTGATGGGCGTGCGGGCGAAGCCGACGACGGCGAAGTTGGCCGGCAGTTCGCCTTCGTGGGCGAGGTTGTAGAGGGCGGGGACGAGTTTGCGCCGGGTGAGGTCGCCGCTCGCGCCGAAAATCACCAGCACGCCCGGCCCTGGCGCGGGGCGGGTGGCGAGTCCTTCGCGGAACGGATTGGTTGGCACGAGGCGAAGTTTAGCAGAAAATGAAACCGGTTGACAGGGGTGAGGGGCTGGGCGTATTCTGGCAGCCGTTTCGGAGGAAACTAAACATGGCCGATCAAATACCGCAGCAACCAAGCCCGTCAGACGAATCCAAGAAAGACACCGTCCGCATCAATTTACCCCCCGGCATCGGCAAGCCGGCAGCGGCCGGATCGCCGCCGACGGTCAAACTCCGTCCCGCGGGCGCGCCGGTCAGCGCCGCCGAAGAAGCCAAACAGGAAACCGCCGTCATGGGCCGGCCCATGGCCGCGCCCCAGCAGAAGTCGGACACGTCCCGCGTCACCGTGCCCGCCGCCAAACCGTCGGTTCCCGAAACACCCCGGCCGACCGTGAAGCTTCGCCGCGAGGAACCCGTGCCAACGGCCCCGACTGCGGCGCCGGCGGCGGCTGCGGTCCCGGTCGTGACGCCGGTGGCGGCCCCCAGCGGGGCAGATACCGGGTTGGCAGTGGCGGCAATGGTGGTGTCGGTGATTGTGCTGGCCTATCTCGCCGTCGTGGCGTTCGGCTGAGGCCGCGGGACGCCCCGGCCACAACCGCAGGAGACCGTTTATGGCAAGCGAACATGTAATCACGCTTTCAGCGGGCAACTTTGACCAGGAAGTCGTCAAGTCCACCGTACCCGTGTTGGTGGATTTCTGGGCCGAATGGTGCGGTCCGTGCAAGATGATCGCGCCGGTCTTGGACGAGTTAGCGAACGAAAAGGCCGGCCGGCTCAAAGTCGGCAAGGTCAACGTGGACGATAATCAGGATCTCGCCGGCAAGTTTGGCATTCGCGCCATTCCGACGTTGCTTCTGTTCCAAGGCGGCACGGTCAAAGAGCAGATGGTCGGGATGATGGGCAAGAAAGACCTCGAAAAGAAAATCGCGGCCTATCTCGGCTGAGTGCTTTTCCGTAACAGGCGGGGCGATCTGAGCGGTCGCCTCGTTTGTTTTTCGCGCAGTGCCCCTTGTCTCCCCCGCGGAGATAGAGAAGGTCAGGTGTGGGACCGACAGTTTGGACTGTCCTTCAATCATCGCCGCGCGCACGTGCCCCAGCCCTGATCGTGAGCCATGTGAGGAAAGTTTCACTTTTGGGGTGAACAGTTTCTGAGCGGGCCTTTCTAGCGAGGCATGAGTCAACGGATCCTTTCCAGCCTCTCTGCCCCACATTGAATCCAAAGGCAAACTCTTCCATTTGCTCCGTGCCTGCAGGATGAGCGGCATTGTTTCGGCACCAGACTTTCCGCCAGTCGTTGAAGGTGGCGCAGACATTCCTGTCTGCGCCATGACCTCTGTGAGCCGCCGAGCGCCAACAGACATCGCTGATCCAACGCAAAAGCGGTGCGGTCGCACCGCGCTCCAAGACGCCCCCCGTCGGTACGCCAAACCGTTTTGGAGTGCGCCGCGCCAGCGGCGCTTTCGATCGCCTGTGGCAGAACTCACGAAACGGGAACGATCCTAGGTGGCACATTGAGAAGCGCATTTTTTGCATCAGCCAACGCAACTGTTGTCGGCCGGAAAAAATGAAGGACTATCCCCGTTTTCTGGGGCTGCAATGCTGTCAGTCCTGGAATCCTGACTTGTTGGGGAAAAGGACAAATGGGAAAGTGACCTCCGCAGTCTGAACTGGTTTCCGGGGTGTTG
>CALBCO010000258.1 GCA_937927265.1 uncultured Verrucomicrobiae bacterium
GCCTGCTCGCGGCCTTCGGTCTCTCGGCGATTCCAGCAACAACCGCGAGCAGGCTCGTGAACGTCGGGTTACCGATGAGGCTGCCGGTGCAGGATTACCGTTCCGCTGACTCCAATGCGCCGGCATCGCGTTTACCAACGGGCGGGTGGCCGGCAAAATCACGCAGGTGCGGGCCGTCGAACTCCCACGCGTACAACTCTTCAATCGTCGTCTGGGCATCGGCCAACGTGCCCCGACTGACGCGCAGGAAATCAATCGCCCCGGTCAGGCCGCGCCCCACCACGAAGTCCGCCGTGTTTGCCACCGAATCCAAGCCGACCGGCGCTTCCGCGATTTTCTTGCCGTCGAGATACCACCGCAGCTTGCCGACCGCCCGGTCGGCCTCGGCGATGACGTGATGCCATTGGCCATCGGTCACGTTGCCGGCGCTCACCCGGTCGCGTCCGACGATGAATTCCACCGTGCCGTTACCGGCCACTTGCAGCCGGTAGCCTGTGGCGGCCATTTTCTCGGCAATCACGCCACCCCTCGTCACCTGCACGACGGCTTCGATGAGAAAGTTGTTGGTGCTCATGTCGAGGGTCTGTCGGCGCGCGCCGTCGTACTTGCTCTCGCCCGGCTTTTTCTTCTGCACTTTGCCGTCCACAATGCCGATCGGATAATCCATGTCGCGGGTCATTTCGGCGTGGGTCAACACGGCGGTCCGTTGGCCGTCGAACTGCAACGCGCCCCGTATCCAATCTTCCAGCGGCCCCGATACGTAATCGGCCGGCGTGGCCTGCGAGACGGTGAGGTCGTTGCGCGGGATGAAGTAATACATGCTCCGCTCAATGTGTTCGTCTTGCATGAAGAAATGCTCGCCGAGCACGACCTGCGGGTTGTTTTGGCTCTGGTAGAAATTCCATTCGCCCACCACCCGCGCCAGTCCCCACGGCACAAAAAACTTCACACCTGCATCGCGCGCGGCCGAGTTCGGCGTCAGCCGGTAATCGGCCTTCACCGGATCGCGCAACGGCAGGTCGCTGACGTGTTGGCCGAGGCTGCTGACCCGGCATTGCATTTCCTCCAGCACTTTGCGCAACTCTTCCAACGTGCCGCCCGAATAGACTTCCGCTTTGCCTTCGAGGCCAGCCTTCGTACCACCAATAAACCCAAACGCGCCTTCGCCTTTGCGGCCGCCTTTCGGTTGGCCCCAGAAGATGTTGTTCCCATAGACCATCGTCGGAATACCGATGCGCCCCATCTCGCCGGTATCGCCGCCAAACATCATCGAAGCGTCGCCGGGTCGGTTCTGGCCGAGGAAACTTTCTGACGCGTCGGCAAACACGTTGCCGAGAATGCACGACCGGTTGCCGCTGCTGCCGTTGACGGCATACTCGAAGCGCCAGAGGGTGTTGTTGAAGAACTGATTGAGGAAGCCAAACACCATGAAATAGCCGCAATGGCTGTAGTCGTCTGGCTCGCCCGGCTTGAACTGGCCGGCGAGGATGTTGTTGAAGCAATACGTCTTGAACGCGCCATCGAGGTACAGGTTGTAGCCCAACGCGGTGCCGGTAAACGTCTTCGTGCCGACGCAGTTGCGGCTGACGTTGTTGTAGATATACACGGGACCGCCTTGAAACAGCTCGATGCCACCGTAATCGTTGCAGCCGAGCATCGTGTTGTCGGCCTGATTGTGGTGGACCAGCATCCGCGCCAACGGCACCTCGTTGAGTGCGCCGCTCGCTTTGCCGCCAAGTGTGAACACGCCGCAGCCCCAACTCGTGTCCACGATGTTGCCGGCCACCTCCGCCGTCTCCGGCAACACCACGCAAATCGCCGGAATCTGCGACGTGGGACTTTTGCCGGGCCGGTAGCCGCTGTGGACGACCCGGTTGCGGAGCACTTGGACGCCGCGCAGGATGCCGTACTTCTCCCCCTGCCGGGGCTCGCTGTTGCCCTGCGCCCAAATCGCGACGGCCATGTCGGCGTTGCGCACGTCGTTGTCAGTGATGGTGATCTCTTCCATCACATCGTCGGCAAACGCGCCACAGTTTTTCACCGAAGCTTCCGCCGGGCCGCCACCGCCGCTCGGCCGCGGGAAGGCCACGACCGCGTTCATCACATCGTAGAACTGGCAATGGTGGACGGTGACGCGCCGACAGTTGCCGACAATGCGCACGCCCGGCGACGCGCTGATGTACCACGGGTAACCGTACACGCCGTCGTCATCGTCGTTGAATCGGAACATCAAACCACTGACCTCAATGTCGGATTGATCCCCAATCTGGATCGGCGACCGGATTTGGGCTGCTTCGAGAATGGCTTGGTTGGGATCGGAATCGTCGTCCAGTCGCACAAACAACCGGCCGCGTTCGGCATCGAAGTAATACTCGCCGGGCGAATCAAGAAATGCCGGCACGTTTTCGATGAAGTAGCGCACGCGGCCATCCAGTAGTTCATCCTGGCCGCGCGTTCCCATGTGCCGGGCAAACTGCGCGCCGCCGGGTGAATGAATTTTGAACGCCCCTTTTGGGGGATCAAACTCGCTCGGCCGCACGCGATGCACGGTGCCCATCAGATGCCGGTGCTGCGTCCAGATGGCTGCCCCCGCGAAAAAGTCCGCCGGTTTGCCAGCCCAACGTTTCGGGTCGGCCAACCAGCCGGTATTCATTCGTCCGTTAAACGTGGCCCAGCGATACCAATCGGCGGTGGGATCATCCGGATCGCTGAGTTTCCAGTTTGGATCGCGGGCGATGTGCAACCGTACGGCTTGGTCGCCCTTCGACCGCCACAACGCCGACAACTTCGTATCCTTGCTATCAGTATCGAAATCCTTGCCGACATCATTGAACCAAACCTTCATTGGCTCCGGGATACCTGGCGCGTCGGCGGGCGTGCAGCGTTTCCACGAGCCGGGCACACGGACCGAGCCGAACAACATCGCCTCCCCCGCGCCCCACGACGGATCACTGGTCAAGCGGATGGGATTACCGGGCGCACCGGATTCTTTCGCCTTCAACGCGCCCCGGTAGATGACGCCGCGCTTGAACACGTAGGTGTGGATGCCGGTGCGGGCTCTGGCCTGGCCGGTGGCGTTGGCGTCCCAGGGATGATGTTGCCACGGATGTTCCTTCGTGCCGGAGTTGTCGTCGTTTCCGGCAGCGAAATCAATGTAGCGAACCGACTCTCCTGCCGTGAACACAAACGGCTGCGGCGCCCACTCCAACGCGCCAGTCGGCAGCACCTTCGCGTGGGGTTGTTGCCAAGAGTACTGGGCCATGACCTCGCCGGTCATGACCAGCACGGTAAAGAGTAGGAGGCGGCTCATGCCTGTATTGAACACCACCCCTATCCGGTTGGTTACGAAAATTCGCCCCACTTGCGTCCGGTTGGACACCGCGAGGCGGGCGTGGCGGGGCGTCGCGTCCCCTATAAACTTCATGAAGCAGGCTGGGGGAGCGGCCCTACAGCCGCAGAGCCTGTAGTGACGACCGGAAAGCGCACTTTGCCGCAAACCCCCTGATCGCGGTTGGTCACAGTCAACACGCCGCGTAGGTTCACGCGCGCCAGTTGACGCACAATGTTCATCCCTTGTCCCCCGACAGTCGTCGGGGAGGTCGGCAAGCCCCCGCCGTTGTCGCAGACTTCCACGACGCCCTCGTGGCCGTCCTGCCCGCACGAGATCGTCACGTGGAGCGTATGACCGTTGGCCGGGCGGCCGTGCAATAACGAGTTTGCCACCAGTTCGTTAACGATCAACGCCAGCGCCACTGCCTGATCCGCCTCCGACCACAATGCGGCCAGTTTCAAGTCCACCCGTGGGGCATCCCTCAACCTCGTCGGCGCCGTGCTGACCACGGAATTGACAACCGCCTCGATCAACTGGCGCACGTCCACTTTCTCCGGCATCGCGGCGCTCAGGAGATTATGGACTTGGGCGATCGCTTGGATGCGGGTGACCGCCGTGCGCAACAGATCGACAGCGGTCGGCTCGCGGGTACCGTCGAGTTGAAGCTGCAGCAGTCCCGAAATCATTTGTAGGTTGTTCTTGATCCGGTGGTGCGCTTCCTCGATGAGCAGTTTCAGCAATTTGTTCTTCTCACGAAGACTAGCCTGTAACTGGGCGTGCTTCATCGCGTGCCCGATCTGGTTGCTCATCACCTCCACCAGTTCGAGGTCGCCTTCACTGAACGGGCGCACCGCCCGGTTCGCCACTGCCAGCAACGCTTTCCCGTCGCCCGCGTCCACCTGCGTCACGAGCACTGTCGCAAATCCCGCGGTCGTGAGTTGGCGTTCTAACTCGGTGCCGTCCGTCACGTGCGGCGGCGGCGGCGGTACTGCTCGCGCTGCCAACAACGCCAACGCCCCAGCCGTGGCTGACGGAATATAGAGCGCACCGGCATCCAACTTCATGACCGATAAGATGGCGTGTAGCGCGTTGTCGGCAATCTCCTCCAATGCCAGCGGACGATTGACTGCATCGGCAACAAAATTAATCGCCGTCAACCGAGAATCGCGCAGGGGCTGTTTCACGCCGCGCATTGTAGCAGAAAGAACGTGATTTATCAGCCGCGTTTGTCATAATCCGCCCCCATGACCACGTCCGACAAACTGGAAGAGATTTTCCGATTGCAACAGGCCCTCAATCTTCGCATTGGTGTGGACACCGCCCGAATGACCGATGAGCAACGCCAGCAATGGGTGCTCAACTATTGCCGGGCCATGTCCCAGGAAGTCGCCGAACTCACCGATTGTGTCCCGTGGAAGTGGTGGGCCAAATATCAGACGTTCGACAAGCAAAACGCCCGCGTCGAAGTCGTGGACCTGCTGCACTTCCTGATCTCGCTCGCCCAAGTGCTGGAAATGACACCCGAGGATTTCTATGACGCTTACACCAAGAAACATCAGGTCAACCTTGCCCGCCAGCAGTCCGGCTATCGGACCAAGGACCACGACGACAGCAAACACATTTAAGCGCGGTGTGGCGGCACCGCTTCCCTAGATGGCAACAGTCACCGACCCCACACAAGGAATTGACAGGCGACAGTGCGACTGGTAGCGTCGCGTCTACATGGGGGGTATTACCAATAGTCTAAAACGCACGCTGCTCCATTCCGCACACATTGCCTTGGGGGCCAAAATGGTGCCGTTTGGCGGCTGGGAAATGCCCGTACTGTACACCAGCATCCGCGAGGAACATCTCGCCGTCCGGGAGCGCGTGGGCCTGTTTGACGTTTCTCACATGGGCGAGTTAGTCGTGTCCGGTTTTCGTGCCGAAGCGTTTCTTAACCGGGTGCTCACCAACGATGTCCGCCGCAGCCAGGCTGGACGCGCACAATATACGTTTTTGTGCAACGACCAAGGCGGCATTCTTGATGATTTGGTGTTGTACTGGCTCGAACCGATGCGGTTTCTGTTGCTGGTCAACGCTGCAAACATCTACCGGGATTTCGGGTGGTTGACCGAACAAGCCGCCGGCACCGTGCGTGTGGAAAACCACAGCGACGAAATCGCGACGCTGGCATTGCAGGGACCGCTTGCGCCCCGGCTGTTGCCGATGGCGGCCGGCTTGGGGATTTTTCACATCGGGGCGTTCGACGTGTGCGGGGTTCGCTGCTGGGTGGCTCGCACCGGCTACACTGGCGAGGACGGCTTTGAATTGTTTTGTGCCCCCGACGATGCCCTGCAGTTGTGGAACGCATTATTGACCTGCGGGGCTGAATTCGGCATCAAACCGTGCGGTCTCGGCGCCCGCGATACGCTCCGGTTGGAGATGTGTTATCCGTTGCACGGACAGGACATCACCCCGGAAACTACCCCCATCGAAGCAGGGCTGAGCCGATTTGTCGCGCTCGACAAAGGGGAATTTCTCGGCCGAGCCGTCTTGGCCGGTCAAAAAGAAAAAGGCGTGCACCGGAAATTGGTGCCGTTCCAGATGACGGCCGGCGCGCCTCCGCCACGGCCGCATTATCCAATCTTCGCCGGCGGAAAACGGGTCGGCGAGGTGACCAGCGGCGCGCCGTCTCCGTCGTTGGGTGTGGGCATTGGCATGGGCTACGTGGCAACCGAACTGGCCCAGGCCAGCAGCCCGATCGAGATTGAGATTCGCGGCAAAACATATCCGGCAACTATCGAAAACAAACCCTTACTCAAACGAAAACCATGAACATCCCCAATGATCTGAAATACACGAAAACGCACGAGTGGGTCCGTGTCGAGGGTGACATCGCCGTTGTCGGGATCACCGACCACGCACAACACGAGTTGACTGACATCGTTTATGTGGAACTGCCCACGATGGACAGCGAAGTGCACGCCGGCAAGGAATGTGCCGTCGTCGAAAGTGTCAAGGCTGCAAGCGACATCTACGCGCCCGTGTCCGGGGACGTGCTGGCCGCCAACGAGCAACTCGCCAATGCGCCGGAATTGGTCAATAAAGATCCTTACGGCCAAGGCTGGTTGTTCAAAGTCAAACTGCGTGATTCTGGTGAACTGGGCGAGTTGCTCACTCCGCAAGAATACGCCGCGTTGATCGGCGCGTAGCCATGTTTGCCGACCGCCACGTGGGGCCGAGCGCGGATGACATCCGTCAGATGCTCGCCGCCGTCGGCTACGAATCGCTCGATGCGCTCGTGAATGCGGCCATCCCGGCTGGCATTCGATTGCGTCGTCCCCTGAACCTCCCGGCTCCGCGCACTGAGTCAGAAGCTCTCGCTGACCTCAAAGCCATTCTCAGCCGGAACAAGCTCACGCGGTCGTTTTTCGGTCGCGGCTATTACGATTCATTTTTGCCACCGGTGATCCAGCGCAACATCTTGGAAAATCCCGGCTGGTACACGGCCTACACGCCGTACCAACCGGAAATCTCCCAAGGCCGGCTCGAAGCGTTGTTGAACTTCCAAACGATGGTCACCGACCTGACCGGCCTCGACATCGCCAACGCCAGCCTGCTCGACGAAGCCACTGCGGCCGCCGAAGCGATGATGATGTGCCACCGTCTCGACACAAAAGGCCGTCACACCTTCGTCGTTGCACCGGATTGTCATCCGCAGACCATTGCCGTCGTTCAAACGCGGGCCGAGCCGCTCGGTATCCGCATTCAGCTTGGCAAAGAACTTACGCCCGACACCTTCGGCATCCTCGTCCAATACCCCGCCACCGATGGCGACATCTACGACTTTTCTGCCTTATGCAACGAGGCACATCAGCACTTGGCACTTGTTGTTGTCGCCACCGATCTGCTCGCTTTGACGCTGCTGAAACCGCCCGGCGAATTCGGGGCGGACATTGCGGTGGGCAACACCCAACGGTTTGGCCTGCCGCTCGGCTACGGCGGGCCGCATGCGGCATTTTTTGCGACACGCGATGCCTACAAACGCCAGATGCCCGGCCGCCTGATCGGTGTTTCCAAAGATGCCCAAGGCCGTCCGGCCTTGCGGCTCGCACTGCAAACCCGCGAGCAACACATCCGCCGCGAGAAAGCCACCTCCAACATCTGCACTGCTCAAGTCCTCCCAGCGGTGATTGCCGCAATGTACGCTGTCTGGCATGGCCCGGACGGCCTGAAGAAAATCGCCGAGCGGGTCCACCAATTAACGTGCCGGCTGGCATCCAATGTGAAACGTGTCGGCACTGCCCCGTTTTTTGACACCCTCAAGGTGGGCGATCACGTAATTGCTCTGGATGAAACAACCACCAATGCCGATGTGGACGCCCTCATTGAGACTCTCGGTCGGTCGCGGTTGCCGAATCCGCTGCCGCCTTTGGATCCCTTCCGTCGCACCACCTCATTTCTCACCGCGCCGGTATTTAACCGTTATCACACCGAGCACGAGATGTTGCGGTATTTGCGACGGTTGGAGGCGAAGGACTTGTCGCTGACGACTTCGATGATCCCGCTCGGCTCGTGCACGATGAAACTGAATGCCACCTCCGAGATGCTGCCAGTAACGTGGCCGGAAGTCGGCCGGCTGCACCCGTTCGCGCCGGCCGAGCAAGCGGCCGGCTACCACGAAATGTTCCGGCAGCTCGAAACGTGGCTCGCGGAGATTACCGGTTTTGCTGCCGTGTCGCTGCAACCGAACGCCGGTTCGCAGGGTGAATATACCGGGCTACTGGTCATCCGCGCCTACCAACAAGCCAAACGCCACATCTGTCTCATTCCTGTCAGCGCGCACGGCACCAACCCGGCGAGCGCAACCATGGCCGGGATGAAAGTTGTGCCGGTCGCGTGCGATGACGCCGGCAACATTGATCTTGCCGATCTCCGCGCCAAAGCCACGCAGCACGCCGCCGACCTCGCGGCGTTGATGGTTACCTACCCCAGCACGTACGGCGTGTTCGAGGAGACAATTAGCGAAGTCTGCCGGATCGTTCACGATCACGGGGGGCAGGTTTATCTGGACGGCGCGAACATGAACGCGCTCGTTGGTCTCGCCCGGCCCGGTAACATTGGGGCGGATGTCTGCCATTTGAATCTGCACAAGACTTTTTGCATACCGCACGGCGGTGGCGGTCCCGGCATGGGGCCGATTGGCGTGGCGGAACATCTCGCGCCATTTTTGCCGGGTAAACCCAACGGCATCGGTCCGGTCGCGGCGGCACCCTACGGCAGCGCGAGTGTCTTGCCGATTTCGTGGATGTACATCGCGTTGATGGGGGCCGACGGTTTGAAACGCGCGAGCCAGGTGGCGATCCTCAACGCCAATTACATCGCCCGCCGCCTCGAACCGTATTTTCCGGTGCTCTACAAAGGGCCGGGCGGGTTGGTCGCCCACGAATGCATCGTGGATTGCCGGCAGTTCAAGGACGTGCAGGTCGAAGACATCGCGAAGCGGCTCATGGATTACGGTTTCCACGCGCCAACGATGTCGTGGCCGGAGCCGGGCACGTTGATGATTGAGCCGACGGAGAGCGAGTCCAAAGCCGAACTCGACCGGTTCTGCGACGCGTTGATGGCGATTTACGCGGAGATTCAATCCACGCCAGCAGTGCTGAAGAACGCGCCGCACACGGCGGCCGTGGTCGCCGCTGACAAGTGGGACCGCCCCTATTCCCGCGAACAGGCCGCCTATCCCGCCCCGTGGTTGCGCGACTACAAGTATTGGCCGCCCGTCAGCCGGGTGGACAATGTGTACGGCGACCGTCATCTATTTTGCACCTGCGTGGGGTTGGATAAAAATACTTGAGCCAAACCGACGCGTAAGCTAAGTTCCGCCCGCTTCCAACGGGAACAGCAGACACGGAAAGGACAGCATGAGCAAGAACCGGTACATTTTTTCGTCAGAGTCAGTCGCGGAAGGCCATCCGGATAAAGTGTGCGACACCATTTCCGATGCGGTGTTGGACGCCTGCCTGACGCAGGACAAATTCAGCCGCGTCGCCTGCGAGTGTTACGCCAAATCCAACGTGGTCATCGTGGGCGGCGAAATCACAATCCCCAAGATCGGCTACCGCAATCCCAGCGAAGTGATTGACTTTGTCGGCATCGCCCGCCAAACCATTCGTGAAATCGGTTACGTCAACGACGACGACGTGTTCCACGCCGAAAAAGTGTTTGTCAACGTCATCATCACCGGACAATCACCGGACATCGCGCAGGGTGTGGACGCCCGCAAGGCCGTCGGCAAGAAGACGGCCAAGCAAGGCGCTGGCGATCAAGGACTCATGTTCGGCTACGCCTGCAACGAGACCCCGGAGTTGATGCCGGCTCCCATTATGTATGCCCACCGGCTCGGTCGGGCGCTCACCAAGATTCGCAAATCCGGTAAAATTCCGTGGTTACGGCCCGACGCCAAGTCACAAGTCTCCGTGGTTTACGAAGACGGCAAGCCAGTGGCGATTTCCAATGTTGTCATCTCCACCCAACACAGCGCCGACGTTTCGCATCGGGAGATCGAACAGTTCTGCATCGAAAACGTGATCAAGAAAACCCTCCCGGCCCGCCTGCTCATTGCCAAGACTGAATACCTCATCAACCCCACTGGCCGCTTTGTCGTGGGTGGGCCGCAGGGCGACACCGGCCTAACTGGTCGCAAAATCATTTGCGACACCTACGGCGGCATGGGCCGGCACGGGGGGGGCGCGTTCTCCGGCAAAGACCCGACGAAGGTGGACCGCAGTGCGGCCTACATGGGCCGGTGGGTTGCCAAGAACGTCGTGGCGGCCGGTCTCGCCGCGAAATGCGAAGTTCAATTCGCCTACGCGATCGGCCATCCGGATCCTGTCAGCGTCCACGTGGACACCTTTGGCACGGGGATCGTCTCTGACGATCAGATTTCCCGTGCGGTCAACCGCGTCTTCAGTTTTCAGCCAGCCGACATCATCGAACAACTGAACCTTCGGCGGCCGATTTACTCGAAGACCACCAACTACGGTCACTTCGGGAAGATTGACGACCTCACGACCTTCACGTGGGAGCGAACCGACAAAGTGGCTGCGCTGAAGAAGGCTGTCGGCAAGTAACTCAGGCGTTGGCCGGCAACAGGTTAGACGTTGGGCGTTTCCAAAACCGGCTCCACGTCGGCAACAGCGACGGCAGGGCGACGTAGAGGAACCCGCACTGGAAGACCGCCACAAATGGGATCGTCATCCATTGGTCTCGTTCAAGGGCGAGCGCCAGCAGCCACGTGCAATACAACCCAAACGCCAATTCCAAGTACGGCACAAGCCCGCAAAACGTCTGGTAACCGCGGCCGATGCGTTGGTGGCCGGTCACGCCCCATTTCGGCGTCCGCACGAACTCGTGTCGGTAATTGAAGAGGCCTTCCAACACCGCCCGCGTGTTATTGATGGACAACCCAATCCCCATCGCCATCAAGACCGGGATGTAGACCAACCGTTTCCACCATTGCCGGTACAATTCCACCTGTGCCGCGCAATAAAACGCAGAAATAGAAAGCGAAGCTGCGAAAAACAACGGTAAATCCACTAACAACATCTTGGTCCACGGATTGCCGCCCGTGGCCATCTGGGGCGGCACCGCCACCGGATGCAACAGGCAAGACAGCACCAACAGCAGCACATGGCCAAAATTGCTGGTCAGATGGATTGTCCCCTCCAGTTTGACCTTCAGCGGTGCCGGACTGCGCCAGAGCAACGGCAAGACCTTTTTGCACGTCTGAATCGAGCCTTTGGCCCACCGGTGTAGCTGAATTTTGAATGCGTTCATCTCCACTGGCAACTCCGCCGGCGTCACGATGTCGGGCAGGAATACAAATCGCCAGCCCTTGATCTGCGCTCGATAACTCAGGTCCAAGTCTTCGGCAAGTGTGTCGGGCTGCCAGCCTCCCGACGCTTCGATGCAACTACGCCGCCACAGACCGGCCGTGCCGTTAAAATTGAAAAACAGGCCCGACCGGGACCGCGCCGTCTGTTCGATCAACAGATGCCCATCAAGAAACATGGACTGCAACTGAGTCAGAAGCGAGTACCGCGCATTGAGATGTCCCCATCGGGTCTGGATCATGCCGACGCCTGGGTCGGTGAAAAAATGAATCGTCCTGTGGAATAAATCCGGTTGCGGTACGAAATCGGCATCAAAGATGGCGATGAACTCTCCTTTGGCTGATCGCAAGCCGTTCTCCAACGCGCCGGCTTTGAATCCCAACCGATGGGGACGGCGGACGTGGACAATGTCAAACCCGGCGTCCCGCAACTGCGCCGTCTTGCGCGCCACGATCTCACTGGTTTCGTCAGTGGAATCGTCCAGCACTTGGATCTGGAGCTTTTCGCGCGGGTAATCCAATGCCGCCACCGCGTTGAGCAAACGCTCCGCCACGTACATCTCGTTGTAGAGCGGAAGCTGGACGGTGATCAATGGCAATTCCGCAAACCGAGCGCGAGGTTCGATCTTCCGCCGCCGATGCCGGTAATAGAGAAAAAGCATCACGTAGCGGTGCAGACCGTAGCACGCCAACAGCCCGAGCACCGTAAAATACAAGATGGTTCTGAGCACGTGCACCCCCTCTTTACCTCATGGTTGGGGGACAAGCGGCAGGGCAGTTCAGCCTTGACCCTGTGCCTCCACTTCGGCATCGTCCCCTTAACCCATCTTCGACAAACAACATGCCGAATCAAGCGAAAAAACTCCTCACCCTTCGCCAGGCCGCGCGTTGGGCCAACACGGCCCGACGCAATGGCCAGCGCATCGTGGCCACCAACGGCTGTTTTGATCTCCTTCACTACGGCCACGTTCGCTATCTTCAACAAGCCCGCGCCCTCGGCGACCGGCTGATCATTGGCCTGAATGCCGATGTCTCCGTTCGCCGCCTGAAAGGGTCGCAGCGGCCGCTCGTGCCCGAACGCCAACGGGCAGCCGTCCTGGCCGCGCTGCGTTGTGTGGATGCCGTGGTGATCTTTCGCGGCCAACGCGCTCATCGCTTTCTCGCCGCCGTCCGGCCAGCCATCTATGTCAAAGGCGGCGACTACCGAGTGGAGACGCTCGACGCGGGCGAACGCAAATTGTTGCAAAAGCTTGGCACCACCATCCGCATTCTCCCCTTCGCCCGCGGTCTCTCCACATCCGCTCTGATCCAGAAGATTCGCGCCAGCCGGTAACGTACATTCGCCGACCAGTTTCCCCAACGACCAAACAAGATTATGCCCATCGAACCGGTTGGGGGGGGAGGTTGCAGATCGTGCGCGAGTTACCTGCGCTGCTTTCGCGTCCCTGGTGTGGGGTCGGATGCGGCGGGCACGGCGTGCCCGCCCTACCCACGACAGCGGATCCGAGGTAGGGACGCCACGCCGTGGCGTCCGTCCGGCAGCACAACGCAACGGCGCGGACGGCGTCCGCGCCCGACCAATCTTCAAGCTTGTTCGCGGCGGGCGGGGGCTTTCAAACAGGACAGCCAAGGGAAAGGATCAGATGATGCAGATTCCAATCGGACGGACAATTCTCGGCGGCGCAGTCGCGCTGCTCGTCATCGCCACCACACTTTTTGCCGCCGGCCCGGTGGTGTCCAATGTCCGGGCCGCGCAACGGGCGGGCACGAAACTGGTGGATATCTGGTACGACCTCGCCGATGCCGATGGCAATCAATGCTCCATCAGCGCGGCGGAGAAAAAATGCGAAAACCATGTGCAGAAGATTAAAGCAGCGGTGAGCTGGGACAGCCCGCCTTACCGGAATCCGTGGTCGGGCGCAGTGTCTCACCGTGCCGCAGGCCGTGTCCGCAGACGGACGCGACGGCGCACGTCCCTCCACAGCAGTTACGGGTTGAGGAGCATCGCGCGGAGGAAATCGCGGTTCATCTTGGCGATGAAACTGCCGCTGATGCCTTTGGGGCAGACGGCTTGGCACGAGAGCGTCACCGTGCAAGCGCCGAACCCTTCTTTATCCATCTGATCCACCATCGCCAACGCGCGGACATCGCGTTCGGGCTGACCCTGCGGCAACAAATTGAGATGCGAGACTTTCGCCGCGACGAACAGCATCGCGCTGGCGTTTTTGCAAGCCGCCACGCACGCACCGCAACCAATGCAAGCAGCCGCGTCCATCGCTAAGTCGGCCAACGGTTTCGGCACCGGCAACGAGTTCGCATCTGGTGGGTGACCGGTCCCGACCGAGATGTAGCCACCAGCTTGGATGATGCGGTCGAAGGCGGTCCGGTCCACGACCAAATCCTTGATCAACGGGAAGGCGTTGGCACGGAACGGCTCGATGGTCACTGTCGCGCCGTCTTGGAAGCTGCGGAGGTAGGTCTGGCAGGTGGTGACTTTGTCGTGCGGGCCATGCGGTTCTCCGTTGATGACGCACGAGCACGCGCCGCAGATGCCTTCCCGGCAATCATGGTCGAACGCAATCGGTTCTTCGCCCTTTGCGGCAATTTGTTCGTTGACCACATCGAGCATTTCGAGGAAGGACATGTTCGGGTTGAGGTTGTCGGCGTGATACTCGACGAATTGGCCGGGAGTATGGGCGTTTTTTTGCCGCCAGACGCGGAGCTTGAGTTTCATTTGTAGCTCCTCTCCGCCAGATGGGCTTCTTCGAACGTCAACGGTTCAATGTGCCGGACTGGTGGTTGTTGCGCGCTCCGATATTCCCAACAGGCGACGTGGGCAAACTCGGTATCGTTGCGTTGGCACTCACCGTCGGCGGTCTGGTATTCCTCACGGAAATGGCCGCCGCAGGATTCGTTGCGGGCGAGCGCGTCACGGCACATCAACTCGCCAAGTTCAAAAAAGTCCGCGACCCGCCCGGCGTGTTCGAGAGACTGATTTAGGTCGGCGTCGTCGCCGGGGACGCTGACGTTCTGCCAGAATTCCTCACGCAGAGTCGGTATCTCTTTGAGTGCTTGCTGCAGGCCGGCGGCGGTGCGGGCCATGCCGCACTTTTCCCAGAGAATTTTGCCGAGGTCCTTGTGGAATTGCCGGACGGTCTTTTTGCCGCGAATGGCCAGCAGGCGTTTGATGGTCGCGGCGACCTCGGCTTCGGATTCTCGGAACTCGGCGGCGTCGGGTTGCGGGCGTGTTTGCTTCGCCGTGGCGATGTAGTTGCCGATGGTGTAGGGGAGGATGAAATAGCCGTCAGCCAACCCCTGCATCAACGCGCTGGCGCCGAGCCGGTTGGCGCCGTGGTCGGAGAAGTTCGCCTCGCCGATGACGAACAGCCCCGGCAGGTTGCTCATCAAATGGTAATCCACCCACAGGCCGCCCATCGCGTAGTGCGGGGCCGGGTAAATCCGCATCGGGGTTTCGTAGGCGTTCTCGGCGGTGATTTCTTCGTACATCTCGAACAGGTTGCCATACCGCTCCGCGATGACCGACCGGCCCAGCCGGCGGAGGGCGTCGGAGAAATCCAAATACACGCCCAATCCGCCCGGCCCGACGCCCCGGCCTTCGTCGCAGACGCGTTTGGTCGCCCGGCTGGAGATGTCGCGCGGCGCGAGGTTGCCGTAGGCCGGGTACATCCGCTCCAAGTAATAATCGCGGTCGCTCTCGGGTATTTCTGCCGGTGGGCGTTTGTCGCCGGGCTGTTTCGGCACCCAGACGCGGCCATCGTTGCGGAGTGATTCGCTCATCAGTGTCAGCTTGGATTGGTAATCACCGCTGACGGGGATGCAGGTCGGATGAATCTGCGTGAAACATGGATTGGCAAAGGCGGCGCCTTTTTTGTAGGCGCGCCAGATGGCGGTGACGTTGGAGCCGCGGCCGGAGGTGGAGAGGTAAAAGACGTTGGTATAGCCGCCGGTGGCCAACACGACCGCGTCGCCGGCATGGGAGGATATTTTGCCGGTCAACAGGTCGCGGACGACAATACCTTTGGCATGGCCGTTGACGACCACGAGGTCGAGCATTTCGGTCCGCGGGAAAATCCGCACTTGGCCGAGGTGGGCCTGCCGCAGCATGGCTTGGTAACAGCCAAGCAAGAGTTGTTGTCCGGTCTGGCCGCGGGCGTAGAAGGTGCGGCTGACCTGCGCGCCGCCGAAACTCCGGTTGGTCAGGTAGCCGCTGTATTCGCGGGCAAACGGCACCCCTTGCGCGGCGCATTGGTCAATGATGTTCACGCTGACTTCGGCGAGGCGGAAGACGTTGGCTTCGCGCGAGCGGAAATCGCCGCCTTTGATCGTGTCATAAAACAGCCGATGTACGCTGTCGCCGTCGTTCTGGTAATTTTTGGCGGCGTTGATGCCACCCTGCGCAGCAACACTGTGCGCCCGGCGCGGGCTGTCTTGCAGGCAAAACACTTTTACTTGGTAGCCGAGTTCGGCGAGCGTGGCGGCGGCGGAGCTGCCGGCCAGGCCGGTGCCGACGACGAGGATTTCGTATTTCCGTTTGTTATTCGGGGCGACGAGTTTGAGGTCGCGTTTGCAGACCGACCATTTTTGCGGCACGGGGCCGCTGGGAATCCGGGCATCGAGTTTCATTGGAGCCACCCCAGTTGCACGGCCACCGGCACGGAAACAAACCCGACGAGCAACCCCAACGCCGCCAGCCGGGCGAGGCGGTAGATGAGCGGCTCGTAGCCCGGTTTCTTGATGCCGAGCGATTGGAACAACGCGCCGATGCCGTGGCTCAGGTGAAAACACAAGACGCCCATGGCCAGGATATAGCCGCAGGCGACCCGACTGTCTTGAAATGCCCAAATGAGCATCCGGTACACGTCGCGGTGGCCGTCGGGGGTTTTCATTTCGGCGAGGTGCAAGTCAATTGTGCCGATAGTGAAATGCAGCAGGTGATACACCACGTAGAGCGCCACGAAGGAGCCGGTCCAGAGCATGGTGCGCGACGCAAGCGTGGCCTTGACGAGCTTGCGCGTCGCATATCGTTGGTCGCGGGTCTGCCGATTTTGCCAGGTCAGCGTGATGCCGGTGCCGATGTGTACCAACGCGAAGATGGCCAGCCCAAACCGGGCGGGCCAGAGGAACTCAATGCTGGTTTGGAGCATGGCGGCGTAGCGATTGATGACTTCGGGGCCGAGAAACATCTGAAGATTCCCCATCATGTGGACAAAAACAAACAGCACCAAGCCCGTACCCGTGACCGCCATCAAAAACTTTTTGCCGAGTGTGGATTTCCAAACCCTGTCCAACATGACCGTTGCCTGGTGGCATTGATACAACGGCGCCCACCGGATGCCAAGCCTATTTTGTCCCTTGCAGAATCGCTGGCTGGCGGTAGGTTGAATTGAGAGTCGAGAGACAACTCTGAGCATGTTGAGTAAAGGGCCTGCGGGCCTACCTCGAAGCAGTTCGGGGAGTTATCAATCGCAGAGTGCGATCCTCGGCTCTCTTGCGTTGCCGGTCGCGCGATGCTACAACCCGCCGCCATGCATCACCCGGTCGGCCAGCATTTGTTCATCGGCTTTCGCGGCACCGAACTCAATGCCGAGAGCCGGCAGCTTCTCGAAACCGTCCAGCCGGGCGGCATCGTGCTCTTCGCTCGCAACGTGGACTCCTCCGCCCAACTCCGCCGGCTCACCACGGTGCTGCGCACCGAGATCGCCTCCCGGCCGTTAATCGCGATTGATCAGGAACACGGCCGGGTGAACCGGCTCCGGCCCGTTGTCGGCGAATTGCCCACGATTGCCGAACTAAAAAACGGCGGCGTGGCGCGCGTCGCCGAGTTTGGCTGGGAAGTCGGCCAATCGCTCCGCGCTTGTGGCGTCGAAATCAACTTCGCGCCGGTAGTGGATTTGGAACTGTTTCCGACCGGTACCGATAACGCGTTGCAAGAACGTTGCTGGGGCCGGACCGCCGACGAAGTGATCGCCTGGGCCGGGGCGTTTCTCGGCGGGATGCAGGCGGCCGGTGTAGCCGGTTGTCTGAAACATTTCCCCGGTCTCGGCGATAGTCATCAGGACTCCCACGAGCATCTCCCGACCATCACGCGCAGCCGGGAACAGTTGTGGGCTGAGGATATTCGGCCATACGCAGCACTCAAGGCGCCGATGGTGATGGTCGGCCACGGTCATTATCCGGCCATTGTCGGTGACCGGCCGAAGCCGGCATCGGTGTCGCGCGCGATCATCGCCGGCTTGCTGCGCGAGCGTGTCGGATTCCACGGGCTGGTGTTGACTGACGACATGGAAATGGGCGCGATCTACAAGTACGCGCCGTTGCCGGAAGCGGTCGTCGAAGCGATGGAAGCCGGTGCGGATGTGTTGTTGGCGTGTCACCTGCCGGAGACGATTTTGGCTGTCCACGAGGCGTTGCTGAAGGCAGCGGAATCCGGGCGGTTGCGGCTTGCGGAATCTCAAACCCGGCTCAACAAAGTGCGGCAATGGCTGGGCCGATAGAACAATGCCGGCTCTGTCCCCGGTTGGTGGAATACCGGGAGCGCATTGCCCGCGAGAAGAAACGCGAGTTTCGCGATTGGAAATACTGGGGTAAGCCGGTGCCGAGTTTTGGATGCCCCGATGCGCGGCTGCTGATCATCGGCCTTGCCCCTGCGGCACATGGGGCAAACAGGACGGGCCGAATGTTCACCGGCGATCAATCGGGCCGGTGGTTGTTCCGGGCGTTGCACAAGACCGGGTTCGCCAGCCAGCCGACTTGGGAACGGCGCGATGACGGGTTGCGATTGAACGATTGCTACATCACCGCCGTGATTCACTGCGCGCCGCCCGGCAACAAACCGTTGCCGGTGGAGGTGGCGAATTGCTCCCGGTATTTTCAGGAAGAGTTGCAGTTGCTGAAGCCGCGGGTGGTGGTGGCGTTGGGCCAGATTGCGTTCCACCATTACCTCAAGCAAGTCGGCGTGACGCCACGTCTGAAGTTCGCCCACGGCGCGGTGTATCCCCTCCAGCCGGTATTGATTGCCTCGTATCATCCGAGCCGGCAGAACACGAATACCGGCAAACTCACCGAGCCGATGTTGGATGCGGTCTTTGCTCAGGCGCGGTGTGTGTTAACGTCGAGATAGGAACAGGCGTAGATCGCGTTGAGGCCGAGATCGCTAGTGCGGGCCATCAACTCCGGACTTTCCGCGCCGGGGTTGACCCAGAGTTCGCGGCAGCCTTTCTTCGCGACGTCGTCGAGCAACTTCATGCCCACCGTCGGCGGAACGTAGAGACTGACGCGGTCAAGGGCGACCGGGATGTCGAGCACGGACCGGTAACACTTGAGTCCTTCGATGGTGTCTTCCTTTGGGTTGACCGGGTACACATCGAACCCGGCGGCGACGTGGGCGCGCAGGGATTTGTTGCTGAACTTGGCCGGATCGACGCTGGCCCCAATGATGGCGACAGTGGGTTTGCTCATGGAGGGATCATCATCCCGAATGGGCGGCGCGCTGTCAATCGGGGGTAAGTTCAAAGGACATTCCCCGGTTTTTCTAGGAGGTGTTGAAAAGGTGGAGTGGGGCGGACACGGTGGCGGGGCGGGAGACGCGACACAGTACGCAGTTCATCCCCAGCCGCGACAGCAAGACTCGCAGTCCGTCGGCCAGCGCAT